>NZ_JBYHFP010000019.1:0-64682 GCF_057669885.1 Sporosarcina sp. Y1011
AAAGACAAAGACAAAGACAAAGACAAAGACAAAGACAAAGACAAAGACAAAGACAAAGACAAAGACAAAGACAAAGACAAAGACAAAGACAAAGACAAAGACAAAGACAAAGACAAAGACAAAGACAAAGACAAAGACAAAGACAAAGACAAAGACAAAGACAAAGACAAAGACAAAGACAAAGACAAAGACAAAGACAAAGACATAGAAAAAGACAAAGACAAAGACAAAGACAAAGACAAAGACAAAGACAAAGACAAAGACAAAGACAAAGACAAAGACAAAGACAAAGACAAAGACAAAGACAAAGACAAAGACAGAGACAAAGACAGAGACAAAGACGAAGACAGAGACAAAGACAGAGACAAAGACGAAGACAGAGACAGAGACAGAGACAGAGACAGAGACAGAGACGAAGACAGAGACAGAGACAGAGACAGAGACAAAGGCAAAGACGAAGACGAAGACGAAGACAGAGATAGAGACGAAGACAGAGATAGAGACAAAGACAGAGACAGCGACAGCGACGCTGACTAAGACACAGACATTCAGTAAATGATTTTAAGTTTCTGTGCACGGTACTATTCAATAATTACAACTTAATTCTATAATTAGTGACTGACACAGGTACCTCTTTTTAAAAAAGGCTGACTTCAAAAGTTCACCTTTAAGTGATCTTTGAAATCAGCCTTTTTTTGTATAATATCTAAGAAACGCATCACCTCTCCAAACCTATTACTGAGAATTATTATTTTTTCTTTTTTATTTGATTTTTATTATTTTTATTTTCCTCATCGATTGAGGAATTTTCGTTGTTGTGGATTGCTTCTTCCTTTTTTACAGTAGCTGCTGAAATTGGTTCGGAACTTTTACTTTCCTTACTAACAGGAGAATCTGTTAGTGTCCCGCTTACCTCGTCCTTTTTACTGACAGCTAATACTGGTTTGTTTTTCTCTCCTTGTACAGCGAGGGAGCTTGTGCGTTTTTCGCGGGTTTCTTCCTTTTTGTCCTCCGCCGCCATTATACTTTCAATATCGGGATTGCCTTCCACGATCAAAATATTAGGGCTTACTGTAATATCTTCTACGTGCCCTACTGTGTCTTGGTAAACTAGTTTCCCTGCTGCGATTGCCGTAGGGACTGAACGCTCAATCCGAGCTTCTTCTTTTCTAATGGTATCCTGTACCTGTTTTGTTTCTTGAATTTTTCTCTTGCCTATAATTACCTCTTCAACAATTACAGCTCTTTTCGTTACCTCTATTCTTTCTTCCATAATGGGGATGCGAATAATTTCATCCTCTCTAAAAGGGCTGCCATCTAACTTTCCATCTATGACAGGACGTCGCTCTACATATACTTCTTCTCGAAATAGTGGAACATGAAAGGTTCTCTGTTCTTCCACTACTTCTTTACGGAGCTGTAATTCTCCAACTTGGACATTCTCTTTTGTAATTTCAAGCTGTTCTTCATGGAGTCGGACAGCTGTTGAGTTTTCAGTTTCATATTGTGTTTTATAGACAGGACTGTCGTAAGTTGTATTCGTATCAACCAGCAATATTATTTTCCCCTTATTTATTACCTCTTCACACTGTTTTGCTGTATATTCTGGTAGGCCCCTTTCAATTAGTTTGCTGGACAAGGAATTAGCCTGTGTGCGGCCCATTCCTGCTGACAACATGGAAAAATAGCTGTTCATCATAACACCTGCTATAGTACTCACTTGTTGATCTGCCTCTACCATGACTCCGGTGCGAGAAGTGACTAATGGAATGGCACTTTTATTTTCTGCTACCACCATCATATCTGTTTCTCGATGCCCCTGACGTTTCAATCCTTCAATTGCAAACAAGACTTCTTCATCTGAATTAAAGCTCCCAACAATTCTTTTTTCCATATCTATCATCCTCCCAAAATATACTACATATGAAAAGTAATAACATTCACATGTATTAGATAACTACCCGAGAGATCTTCACTTGAAACAACTAAAAAATGAATAATATAATAATTTACAATACTTAGAGGAGAATACGCTCATTTCTATAACTAAACTTGAAATGAAAAAATGGTTGGTTTTTTATTGCATAAAAGACTCGGGTTAGTAAAAAAGGGAAAAAATTATCGTGCATTGGAAATTGAAATTGAAATTGAAATTGAAATCGAAATCGAAAATTTAGAAATTGAGTTAAATCTATTAACTTATAATTTTGTAAGTGAAATTCCAAGAATGTATTTTTTGAATCTGACAAGTATCAGCAGAAACCAGCGGATATGATTGATCAGTATACGCCACCTAGTCGTGTGATTCCGTATGTGAGTTATGAGGAATGGGCTAAGGGGAAATAGAATCAGTGGAGAGGTTATTTTGGTGCAGTCCTGTTCGCCTCGGGTATAATGATATTGTACTGTGGTTGAAATTACGGTAAAGGAGGTGGATCATTTTGCTTCACGGATATATTGTTAAACGCGATTATATTTTAGGGAGGAAGTGATCCGCTATCTCGGTTCGTTGCTCCGTTATGCAACCGGTCTTTGAGCACAGATCTAAAAGAAGCTTATTTATTGTGCTCTTATAGACGCGAACTATAAGGGCACAAGGAGGAATTATCAATTAGATTAGAAGAAATCACAGCATGGCTCTTAGCCAATAAAGATAACGCCGATGTAAAAAAGTACCTCGAAGAGCTTTCAACGCCTACAGTTGAGGGGGAAAGGGTTCCTAGATACGGATGCAGGAAAGAAAGTGTTACAACCTCGTTTGGATAGCAATTTCACAAGAGGTCTTACTACATGGAATGAAAAAAATCTCGACACTCTCGGCGAATCAGAAGTCGCTAAACGTAACCCGTCTAAATCGCCTATTGAAATTCAACTCGATGAAGGAATTTAAATCAAAAGCTATTGATATGACAATTATAGAAGTGTTGGTTAAGAATGATCTCACTACAAAAGAAGAATTCAAAGATGAAGCTGATGAGATATTTAATGAAATTAAAATGCTAGAATTAAAGGGTATACTAGAGTTGGATGATGAAGAATTCGAAAAGTATGTCGGGAAAGAGTGAACGAAAGCATCCTTGAGGGTGCTTTTTCTATGCCTAAAATAAATAAACTTAAAGGGTTTTCACCTTCTATGACGAATGTTAGTCTGAGGGGAGGTGAGAAAGATAAAATCTTATGAAGTGCATTTATCGTTGGAGAACGGACAAAACTACTTGTTTTTTAAAAATGCAGTAAGTAAAAAACAAATAATTGATGAAATTACTAATGAGCACAGTCAAATGTGGTATCACTTTATTTCTAAAGACTATGTTAAAAATCAAGTAAGAAAAGACCAAGTTGTAAGTATCGGAATCTCTTTAAATAAAGAGGAAGCTCAAGAGTTTGAGTCTACATTGAATTATTAAAATTTAGCACCTTATCCAGAGGTGCTTTTTCTATGGCTAAAAATAATGGAGGTGGACGGTGATGTGATGTGCCTAATTGGGAAGAGATTCACAGAGAGTGGGAAACCACAAAAATAACACTTGCTGCATTAGCTGAAAAGCATGATGTGAAGCTTGGATAAGAGGTCCATCTAAGAAAGATGCAGCCAAAAAACAAAAGGAAGCAACCATTTCGAAAAGGATGAAACCGAATAAAGAGATAAAAGAGCCTATTGTTGAGTCGGATGAACTGACTGAAAAACAAAGGCTTTTTTGTATTCATTACATTAAATGCTTCAATGCTACTAATTTTAGGCGCCTGTGCGTGGCACTATTCAGTACTTTTGCGACTTCAGCTAGTTCCTCAAAATATTCCAATCTTCAAATTACGATTTATTGTCTTTCCATTTTCAGCGTAGAGATAACTTCCGCAATCGTCTTCAGCAACCGGATTTTCACTCTGTGTCCGTCGAGGCCAGTCATTCTGAAATATTTATCTTCTACAACAAGTCCGACCGGCTGGATAGGAAACTTGAAATATATTCATGCAGTTCTATTAAATCTTCGAATCCTATTTCAAATAATTTCCAAAACCGCTATACAACTTCAAATCTAATGCCCCATTTAGTATTCAGTTACATTTCTTCAGTAAGTGCTTCAAAAGTGATATTAGATCACTTTACGTATTTTTACATTAAATTAACAGTATTACAATAATTGTAGAGTAATATGAAATTATCTGTAAATTCTGGACGGAAAAATAATAGAATGGAGTGTTGTTGGCATGGTATTCGTAATGAAAGAAAACAAGTCATTGCGTCGTTTTCTTTGGAGTTGCCCTCGTTAATTTTAAGTAGCTGTGCGCGGAACTATTCAGTAAATACAATACAATTCTATAAATAATTTCAGGTACGCCGTGCATAAAAATACTCAGAATATTAGCTGCAATTGAATAATGATAGAATAAAGAACAGACAAATTGGATAATGTCTGGTTTTTTTGTATGTTTATTCGGGTGTGTGAATTGTTTGTCTTTGTCAAGCACAGGTACTACTTTTTAGGTAGAAGAAGCTAATATTCCCGCATTTTTAAAGGCGATTAAAACGTTTAAGAATTGGCAAGTTGAGATATTAAATAGTTTTATCTTCAAGTATTCAAATGGTTTTTTAGAGGGTATCAATAACAAATCAAAAGTGATGAAGCGTAATGCAAATGGTTTTAGGCGCTTCGATCACTTTAAAGCAAAGATATTATTGAACATTAAGTATAAAGAAATCGGGGTTCATTTAGGATAAAGGGTGACGTGCAAATCACATCACCCCAACATTTGACTTAGAACCCAGAAACCTTATGATACTCTGCAGGCGCTTCATCCCGTTTGAAGGCCATAGGAATGATAAAGAACTTTATTCTGCACATCATTAATTTAAGGTATCTGGTTCTGAAACTATTCGAAATTTAATGAGAACCTGCTACCCATTATCGCTAAGCCTTAGGTCTTAGAAAAAGATAATACTAAGGATCAATGTGGAATATATTTCTATTTTATACAATAAAGATGCAACTAAAACGATGGAAGGAAGCATATGTTAATAAGTCGGAATTTTGTAAATTAATTTAGTTTTTAGGAGGAGACTTTCTATGTCGATATTTACCAAATGGGCTTTTGGTAACAAAGCCGCTGTCGCTGTATTAACCATTTTGATATTAGTGATAGGCGTTGTCAGTTATTTTAGACTACCTATGGAGTTTTTACCATCTGCCGATAATCCGCAAGTCACTATTATTTCCATGGGTCAGGGAACTGACTCCAAAACAATGGAATCCGAAGTAACCATTCCGATTGAAAGAGCAATTACAGGATTAAATGGTAAAACATCCGTCTATTCTACAACTGGAGATGGATTTTCAAAAGTGGATCTGTTCTTCGAGGCAGGAACTGATATGAAACAAGCCAAACAGGACGTACAAGAAGCGATAAGCAATGTAGCTTTGCCTCTGTATCTCTCCAAGCCAATAATCTCACAGCTAAATACTTCTATGATTCCAATTGCTAACATTGCCGTCAGCTTTAATGAAGGTTTGACTACCGAAAATATTGATTTTGCACGTGAAAAACTTCCATCTCTCTATCAAGAAATCAAAGGGGTTTCTAAAGTAGATGTATATGGGATTACAGATTCCATCATTTCCGTCAAGATTGATGATGGGGTATTAGCTGAAAATCAGATTTCTCTTCAAGCAGTTATGGGGATTCTTCAAGGTCAAAATACTGCTATATCTGTCGGTGAAAAGATGATCGATGGGAAAACAAGTAATATTAAAGTAATAGGTGATTTAACTAGCATCGAAAAATTGAAAGGTTTAACTATTACACCTGATTTAACGCTCGCGGATATTGCAACGATTGAAGAAACAAAAGATGCGAATTTCATTAGCCGTTTCAACGGTAAGGATAGCTTAGATATTAGCATCACAAAGGATAGTCAATCCAATGCAGTGACTATTAGCAAAGAAATTGAAAAAGTAACAAAGGAAATCAATAAAAAGTATAATCAGCAAGAATCTGTTATTTATATATCCTCTGCTGATTTAGTAGAAAATTCTGTTCATACGATGATAAAAGAAGTACTCCTTGGCGCACTATTTGCAACGATTGTCATTATGCTCTTCCTACGAAATATCCGTTCTACATTTATCACCATTGTATCGATTCCTTTATCCCTTTGCTTCACACTATTTTTACTGTCATGGTCTGGAGTGACATTGAATATTTTAACACTTGGCGGTGTCGCTGTTGCAGTTGGTCGTCTAGTTGATGACAGTATTGTCGTCATCGAAAATATTTTCCGCAAAATGCAAATAGAGAAATTCTCCGTCCAAATGATTATTGATGCAACGAAACAAGTAGGAGTCGCTATTACTGCTTCTACAATAACAACAGTAGCCGTTTTCTTACCGATGAGCTTATTAAATGGTGGCCTTCAAGAATTCCTTTTACCATTCGCTTTAACGATTACCTATTCTTTGCTAGCCTCTTTAATCGTTGCGTTGACTGTTGTTCCGATAATGAGTGCGGGATTATTGAAGAATACAAAGTTGCCTGAACCTAAGCCAGCTGTTCGTTTCCCGAAAATAGTTACATGGTCCTTAAACCATAAATGGATTGTCTTCTCGATTTCCATCTTCCTTTTCATCGGATCCATTGGTACTTACTTTGCCATCCCAAAAGGTGCAGTTGATAGCTCCTCTGCAGACTATGTCTTGACCACGCTTAGTTACCCGAATGATACACCACTTGAAAAAGTAAAGGAAAAAACTATGGAACTGGAGTCATCTATTCACAAAATGGATGAAGTAAAACATGTGTTTTCACAGGTAGGTTCTCCAGCTGAAGCGGCACAATATGGCTGGGTTGGATCACCGACTGAAGCAACCTTCAGTATTTTATTAGAAGATAAAAATGATACAGAACACATCGTAAAAGAAATGGAAAAGAAAAAAGATCAATATGCTGATGCCCTCTTAGAAGTAACTACTGCTTCCTTTATGATGGGAGGAGCAAGTACGAATATTATCATTGATGTAGTAGGTGAAAATTCAGCAGATTTAGAAGATGTGGCAACTACTATAAAAGAAAAAGTACAGAACCTGGAAGGTGTAGAGGAAGTTACGACCAATCAAGATGAAAAGAAAACCGTATACTCCCTCGTTGTAGACCCAACAAAAGGAAACACCGAACAAATTGCACAACAGTTAGGAGTGATGTTAAATAAGACACCAATCGGAACGATTAGTTTAGATGATAAACAAAAAACTGTATTTCTAGAACCTCTCCTAGATACGAAAACACCTGAAGACATAGAAAATATACCAGTCATGACTGATACGGGTCTTGTCCCTGTATCATCCATTGCTAAGTTACAAATTGAAGAGCGTTCAACTAACCAGTTCCATAAAGATGGGGATGCCTACTTCCGAGTAACAGCTTCAGTTGATCCAGCCAAGCTATCGGAAATTTCGAAGGCAGTAAATCTAGAAATTTTCGGCGATAAAAATGACAAGGAAGGCATGAAGCTTCCAGAGAATGTCGAGGTTCTAGTAGGTGGATCAAGTAGCCAACAAGCAGATGATTTTACAGATTTATTTCTCATTATGCTTGTTTCCATCGGGATTGTATTTTTAATAATGGTAATCACATTTAAGTCAATCAAAGCGCCAATCGCTATTCTTTGCTCTCTACCACTAGCTGCAATAGGAGCCATTTTAGGAATTCTTATCAGTGGAATATCAGTTGATATCACGGCACTTTTAGGAGCATTAATGCTAATTGGTATCGTCGTAACAAATGCGATTGTACTTTTAGACCGAGTAAAACAAAATGAACAAAAAATGATTATTCGTGATGCGCTTGTTGAAGCAACCGCAACAAGGATGAGACCGATTTTTATGACTGCGATTGCAACTATTTGTGCGATGCTTCCACTTTTAGTGAAACAAGCAGAAACAGGAAGTTTAGTATCACAAAGTCTCGCGATTGTTGTTATCGGTGGGTTAGCCATGGCGACCTTGCTAACTCTGATTGTTATCCCTTGTATATATGAATTGCTTTATTTTAGAAAGTCTAAGAAACAGCGAATTAGTCAAGCTGCTGAACAAGATATATCCATATAATAAAAAACCAGACCTTAGCTTAAATGCTATTGGTCTGTTTTTCATTGTTCGTTCTTGCTTCTTTTTAAATTTACGTGTGCGCGAAACTATTCAGTAAATACAATGCAATTCAATAATAATACAAGGTAAATCAACACCGATGCGATTATTCTTTACTTTTTGTATAAAGACTTGAAAATGTGAATTGTTTGTCTTAGTGTCTGACACAAGTACCTCTCACTATGAAGTAAAAGTGGCGCATTCCCTCGAATGTAGTTACCCGTTTGAGGCTTTTTTTTTTCGTATATACTAAAGAATGTAGGGAACACTCATGATACGGAGGTGTTGAGGATATGGGCGAAATGTGGGAATTGGATTTCTGGGAAATGATACTAAGGGTAACGCTCTCATTTATTGTCCTGCTCATACTTGCGCGCCTTATGGGGAAAAAACAGGTTTCCCAATTGACATTTTTCCATTACGTAACAGGCATAACAATCGGTTCCATCGCTGCTGAAATTGTTAGTAAATCAGGTGGCCCTTTTTTGAATGGTCTTTTATCGATGGTTTGGTGGTCGCTGCTGACATTGCTCATGAGTTTCATTGCACTCAAATCACAGAAAATGCGTGTCATTCTTGACGACGAGCCGACAATTGTCATGCATGGAGGGAAATTAATTGAAAAATCCATGAAAAAATCACGTCTCAGTATTAATGATTTGAACATGATGCTACGGGAACAAGGGATTTTTTCAATTAAAGACGTCGATTATGCCATTTTGGAAACGAATGGGAACTTAAGTGTTTTGAAAAAAGCGGGGCAGGAACCTGCTACGAAAAAAGATGTGAACGCACCCGCACCTCAACCGAAATATATTCCAACGGAAATCATATCTGAGTATAAAGTCGTCAAAAAGAATTTAAAAGAACTGAGTTTAACAGAAGAGTGGTTGTACGAGCAGTTGAAAAAACAGGGTATCGGACATATCGAGCAAGTCTTTTATGCAGAAATTCAAGCTGATGGAAGTTTATATGTGGATAGCAGTGCCGAAAATAAATGATAAAAGCGTCATGAATCAGTCGAAACTGTTTTATGACGCTTTGAATAATGGAGTTACTTATTGGTTAACGAGTTCTAATTTGCAAGTTCATGTCCAAAAACTGTAAAACACCCTGAATAAACTATAACTTTTAATTTAATTAAACCCTATTTAATGCTTCCGAAATCTGATCCTCACCCGACACAAGATCAAATGAACGATTAAAAGTATTTTCCTTCGTTAAAGTTGCTAGAATCGTCTTGGCTACGTCTTCACGTGGAACTGATGCTGTAGGCAAGTCTTCGGCAATTGAAACTTTTCCGGTACCTGGTTCATTTAGAAGACCTCCAGGACGAATAATCGTATACGTTAAGCCGCTTTGTTCAAGGATGTTATCAGCGTGATGTTTGGCAACCATGTAATATTGTAAGCTGCTCCAGTTTTCTCTTTTATTAGCATGAATGGCACTCACCATAATAAATCGATTGACGCCAAGTATTGTAGCGGCTTCTATCGATTTAGCCGCGCCATCCAAATCAATCAAGATTGTCTTATCTGCCCCAGTATGTCCACCAGATCCCGCGGTGAAAACAAAGGCATCACAGCCTCTCGCAGCTTCAACAATTTCCTCTACGCTTCCTTCCAAATCCGCAAGCCTTGTTTCTACACCCAGTGTCTCAAAAGCCGTTGCTTGCTCTTCCTTACGCACCATAGCCCTTACTGTATGTTCATGACTTTCTTTTAAAAGATGTACAAGATGTTGACCAATTTGTCCGTTTGCTCCAACAACAAAAACTTTCACAATGAACAACTCCCTCTCTATCGTGCTGAGTAATGATTCGCGGAAGATAGGATCAATTGTTTGAATTTCATCATTCCTTAATTGAACTTTCCGGTTTTTTTAATTATTCAGCACATGGCTTGATTGTATCAATAGAATCCCTTGTTGGGTACCAATCAAGAATGACATTGGCTCGTCTTCTGTCTAAATTCGATGATAGGGAAGTGGAAATCTCTATATTACTATGCGTAGCTTCACTACATTATAGAAGGGCAGTATCAGTTTCAGTGTGGTAAAATAAGACTATTGAGAAAAATATCACATGGACAATCTATCATATCTTTATAAATTTCTGCAGCCACTTTCTAAAGAACTTGCATGCGTCGTGCAGGTACTGAAAATTCCCCGAAAAAGGGTGTGAAATTCAATGACAACTGAACCAGTAACAGCAAGAGATCGTTTGTTAGAAGTCATCCGCATTTTACAAGAGTATACGGATGAAAAAACGATGTTGACGATTCATGATGTCCATGGTCTCTTCCCGGAACATGTAAAAGTAGGAATCGGGGCAGTTCGTGACGATGTCCAATCTCTTGAGAATTCGATTGCTTTTCCAGTTGTTGCTGTCCAGCAGAAAAAAGGGTTACCCAAAAGATATTATTACGACGGTCGGCTTTTCGAAATACATGAACTGCGCTTATTAATGGATGCCATTTCAGCAGCAAAATTCATTCCCCAACGAGACACAAATCAATTGCTCATGAAAAACAGAAAACTAACAAGCAGAAGTTTGGCCACGCAGTTGACGAATGAATTAGTTGTAGCTGATGAATCATCACAAGGAGCAGTTGAAATCATATCTACTGTTCAGTCATTGCATGAAGCAATCCATGATCAACGAATGGTCGCATTTCAATATGGAAGGTACGGAAAGAATCTTCAATTTAACGTAAGACATGAGGGTAGTGACTATTTTGTTAAACCACTCGGGCTCGTGTGGAATAATGATCGCTATTACTTAGTGGCCCATTTTATTAAAGAAGATGAAATCCGGCAATACCGTGTTGACCGCATGCGTACTGTTCGTATACTGGAAGAGCATTTTGTAGCTGATTCTTATTTTGAATTGAAAACCTATACTGGCGGGATGTTCCATATGTTTGGCGGTGATATGATTTCACTAGAAGCAACGTTTCAGGACAAACTGGTTAATGTCGTCATTGATCGCTTTGGTTTAGATGCCAATATTGTAGATCAACAAGACGGGACAATTTTATTGAAGGCACAAGTGGCTATGAGCGAAGGTCTTGTCCGTTGGCTATTCCGATGGGGCGGCGACGTCAAAGTACTGCATCCCAGCCAACTTGCCCAGCGGATGAAACAAGAAGCAGAAAAAATGTATGAGCAATACCGATGACCTTTGTGGATATACGCAAAGGTTATTTTTTATGGGCATTTACAATGAGAGAGTAAACACTAAGAGGGGGTTACATTGATATGAAGAAAATCATGTTGATAGGAAGTACATTTTTGTTGTTGGTACTAGCGGCTTGTGGTGACATCGATGAGAAAAACAGCCGGGAAGTGACACCGGAAAATGAAGCGGCCGCAGAAGAGGTAAAAGAGGTAGTTGCGGAAGAAGCGGAAGAAGTTGTTGAAAAGCCAATCGGTACAAGGTCAATTCTCTACCGTTCGGAGAAACGATAACAGTGAAGGAAAACATTTATGATGATAGTTATAATGCCAATGAATCACTCTTGGAGATAACGCTACTTGAAACGATTCGTGGAGATGCAGCTTGGGCAGCTATCGAAAAGGAAAATATGTACAATGAACCAGCAGCTGAGGGATTTGAATATGTGTTGGTTAAGGTAAAAGGATTGTTAAAGGAATCTGAAACAGATGACGACAGTCTCTATTTTTCAAACATGAATTTTAAATTCGTCTCGAATGAAGGGGAAGTATATGAATGGGCATCAGCTGTCGTTCCAAATGAATTGTCAAAAGAGCTTTACAATGGTGGTACAGGCGAGGGCTATATTGCAGGCCAAGTGAAAATAGAGGATGACTTCAAAGTTTCCTATGATTCGAGTGAAGGTTCGCCTGTTTTCTTTTATGTGCAGTAACTGAGCCAATTTCATATTAGAGGTTATTGTATTAAAATCCTAACAAGGTTGATTTACACTCCAGGCGGACGCTTTCCGCGGGCACGGCTTCAATCTCCTCGTCACTGCGTTCCTGCGGGGTTTTCAGCTCGCGCTTTTCCCGCTGGAGTCGCCGCCTTACGTTACAATCAACGAAAATCCTTGTATACGAATAATCGATAACAAAATTCCGATAATATTAGGGTTTTAAAATTAAAATATGTAATTACGAAATGGATTCAACTGATTAGAAAGAGTGGAGATGAAACGGATGAAGAAAATATTGATTGCAGTTCTCATAGCTGTGGTGTTCATTGTATCGGCTTGTTCGGCTAGTAATGACTCAAGTAAAGGAGAAAAACCAGATGAGAAAAAGACAGAGGAAACAGGGGGCGCGCTTGAAGTTGATAAAGGACTTTTAACAGTTGAAGTGACCATTCCCGCTACATTTATGGAAGGGGAAGACATTGATAACGTGGTTGCTGAGGCAAAAAAGGATGGCATTAAAGACGTTACTAAAAATGAAGACGGATCTGTTACATACAAAATGTCAAAAGCGGAGCATAAAAAATTGATGAAAGAAATGAAAACGAGCGTAACGACCTATGTCGATGAATTAGTAATTGATGAGGACTTCGCATCGATTCAAGACATTAAGCATAATGGATCCTTCTCTGAATTCACAGCAGTCGTCGACAAAGCTGCTTACGAAAACAGTTTTGACGGATTTGCCACGATAGGCCTTGCAATGTCGGGTATGTACTACCAAGCGTTCGACGGAACGAATGCAGAAAAACTGAACGTAACTGTGCATTCAGAAGATGCCACCACAGGAGAAATCTTTGGCACTACTGTTTATCCGGATGCGTTGGAAGAAATGGAATGAGTGCATAGTTCTGTTTAACACACCGGGCACTCACCGAAAACAAGGAGGGATGAATATGAAAACCATTGGCATACTTTTACTCATTGTTGGCGGAATTGGATTGGACTTATCTACGATGATGTTTGGCGATATCGGAATTGCCGCAGCAATTGGTGCCATAACTGCAATTCTTACGGGTGTAGGATTTGTGAAGTTGAATAAACAATTGGGGCTACAAATGAAAGAAGCTAGATAAATCAAAGAAAAAGCATGATCCTCAGATTGAGAGGACCATGCTTTTTCCATTCCCCAATAAAAAGGGGGGTGCTCGGAAAATTTGATAGTTTTTTTCAATTGCACAAACTGTTCTTGCTGACGATTAATACGTAAAACTCGTCCGTGCAGTTTGATGGAGCTGACTCATTTAGCCATTCGGCCATGCAGTCGCAATATGTTTGGTACGCGATTCGCTTCATTGAAGTCAGTATCTAGTTGCACTTTAAACAAAAAACGTTACGCTTACTGCTTGATCAACACATTAAATCGGAACCCACTCAAACGGTTCTTAAAAAGTGAAACATCGCCAGCAAAGCAAATTTTCCGCCAAGGCTGTGCAGTTCATCGTCAGATTCACCCGTAGGTTACTCGTCTACTCGGTTCATCCTTCGGTAGTTCCGCCTTGTAATCTAACTATACCCGCGGTGGAGTAAGGTAAACCACTTTTTTTAAAAAACTTGTTTAGGTAAGGTCCTTCGCCATAAGCCAGGCAGTTTACCCGCCAAACTTATGGCATCGGCTATCCCTCTGTAAGGCGACTTCGCTTAGTTAGTACATATTATTTATAAATACACCACGCAACGGTAGCTGGTACCTGATAGAAGGAGGACAAATTGACCAATAAAATAATTATGGAAACTAGTGGATATGTCTGAGGTCCATATGGAGAACAATATGTGTTGTACGATTTCAAACGTCTTGTATAGGGTGGTTATTTTTTTAGCCGCGGGATTGCTTAATTATGGAAGCGCAGGGATAATGCCGCCGTGGTAAAATAAGACTATAATGAGAATTTCACACGGTCGAAGAAAACGTCATATCGATAATCAACCATTCTTCTATAATTTTCTTGAATCACTTTCAAAAGAACCCGCATACGTTGAACGTTTACTTGAAAACAGTGTATTCAAGAGCCCCCTCACAATGCTCACACATGCAAGAGTAATCGTTGAAAATATATTACAGTAAATCATCCAGGCAGCAATGCTACTAGACGAATCGTGGACAAATTCAAAAGAAAGACTTGTTCTGTTATATGAAAAAGGCTACTAACATCTGAAATCAGGGACGCAATTCACCAAGAAAGCAGCGTATGAATCTATAATGTTCCGCTACTCTGAAGCGCTGTTGTCATGGGATGCCGTCTATACAATCGGGTGTGCTGTTTTACTTTCATGAAGGAAAACTGAATGCAGACCAAATAGAAATGGTTGGGCAGTAGACGAAGGAATTAGTCATTCTTGCAAAGTATGAGATGGTAAAAGTTTTGAATTAATTTAAGGTAATTGAAAAAAATCCAAGCTTTGCAATAAACTGCAGACTGGGCTTCTATTGGTCCCTTTGCAAAGAATGCCGCACATTAATGCTATTAGCACTGTTATTCCATTGTATTACCAATGGAGTAAGAGTAAAATAAGAATAAGGTAGTAATCTATAAAGAGGTGAATGGATATGAAGGTGAAACTCTTTTACCGCACACAACGCGAGCTCGCAATAGCTTTAAATGAGTTAATTGATGGCTACTTTGATGAGTCTATTGATGAACCAGTATTGATTAAAGGTGTGACAGATATGTATGAAAACAATAGGAACAAGCTAATAAAGGACGGCGAATTTACGACTGTTGTGCAGCAACAATGTGGAAAACGTAGATTGGAAATTGTGGAACGAATATTAGAACTTGAAATATGAAAAAGTATATGAAATGAGGGAAAAGCAATGGAATTGGTCTATTCCTCAAGTCTAAATGGAGCTTCATTTTTGTTGTTTGAGTTGAAGCAAGTTGTGAAGCTGAAGCAACAAGGCATATCCAACCAGGAAATAAGAAAAAAAGTACAAATAGAAAATGTCTTTCAATTTGAAAATGAAAGTCGTATTAATCGAGTATTACCAAGTGTGATGAGAAGATTGGAAGTAATTGACGAAACACTCGCTACGATAATGCTGGAGGATTCAGTAGTCGATCAGAAAGTGCTTAATCTCTTTGCGATTATGAAAACGGATATTCTTTTCTTCGAATTTATGAATGAAGTGATTCGTGAAAAGTTTCGGGTAAATGATTACACATTAGAAAAGAAAGAATTGAATCTCTTTTTCACTGAAAAAGCGGAACAAAGTGAAAGAGTTGCGAGCTGGAGTGAAATAAATATTGAAAAACTTAAACGAGCATATATGCAAGTGTTAATAGAAAGCGGAGTAGTACAAGATAGAAATAGTGGAGAACTTAATCATCTTCTTATTAACGATCAAGTTAAAGAACATTTACGCCATTCCGGCGACAGTAGCTATATAGAAGCAATGGGCGGATAAGGGAGTGAAACAATGGCGAACTTAAATAAAAGACTGGATAAGATTATCGATAAAATAAAAGAAGAGAAGTTCATTGATGGACGTGGCCTAGGCAACGAGATTAGTTTTTATGTATTCGATTATGAAGCAGAGAAAGAGCTCCATGTTCGGGACTATATAGAGGTAATTAAAAAACACTTTGATTATAGCGGAACAAATAGACGTATCATCGAATTCGATTTATATAAAATGATGATTGACATTGCGAAAGAACGAAACATTTTTGACCGCGTTTTTGAGATGGAAGAGAAACAGGGGAAAGAAGCGTTGTTTCGTGCAATGACCATGTTTGCAAAGCCAGAAATGTTTCTTAAGAAAATCAATGAGCAAAAAGATGAATGTGATGTGATTTTCCTAACAGGTGTAGGCAAAGTGTTTCCTTTTGTTCGCTCTCATACAATCCTAAATAATTTACAAGAAATACTCGACAAGACACCTGTCATAATGTTCTTTCCAGGAAAATACGATGGGCAATCCTTGCAACTGTTTGGCAAATTTAAGGACGACAACTACTATAGAGCATTCCGCTTAGTGGATTAAAGGACGGGGGATTTAAATGATTATTAAAGAGATGTTTGAGAAAGATATTGAACGGGATATTAAAGGCGTCATTAAGGTTGCACAGACTGAAGAAAAGCATATTTATCAGGAGCTCGATGAGTTCGTTGTGACGCGTGAATTAAGAAACCATATGTCTAAGTTCTATGAGAATTATCAAAAAGGAATTGACGGTTCTACAGACAAAATGGGTGTGTGGATCTCTGGGTTCTTCGGTTCTGGTAAATCTCATTTTTTGAAAATCTTAGCGTACTTGCTTGAAAATAAAACAGTTAAAGGGAAAAAAGCAATTGACTTTTTCCAAGACAAAATTGAAGACCCCCTTGTTTTTGCGAACATGCAGCGAACGGCAAATATAGATACAGAAGTGATTCTATTCAACATAGATTCAAAAGGTGCGATGGACAACAAAACAAAAGATGATGCGATTTTACGCGTCTTTTTAAAGGTATTTAATGAGCACCGGGGGTATTATGGCGATAACTACGGCGTTGCAGAAATGGAGCAGTATTTGGACAAGCAGGGACTGTTCCCGGCTTTCAAGGAAGAGTTCCATACCTTGGCGGGGGATTCGTGGGTAGAGCGTCGTAATTCGTTCTATTTTGATGAGGATTATGTTGTAGGAGCATTGACGAAAGTCACATCGATGTCCGATGAAACAGCACGTCATTGGTTTCATGAAGGCGTCAATAACTTCGAAATTAGCATTGAAAAGTTTGCAAAAGAAGTGAAGTCCTACCTCGATAGTAAAGGAAAAAACAGCCACCTCGTTTTCTTAGTCGATGAAATCGGTCAATACGTTGGCGACAACTCAAATCTTATGCTCAACTTACAAACGGTAGCAGAGGACCTTGGTACGCATTGTCAAGGTAAGGTGTGGATCATGGTTACGTCACAAGAGAGCATCGATAGCGTCCTTAAAGTGAAAGGAGACGATTTTTCACGCATTCAAGGTCGCTTTGATACGCGACTCTCCCTATCATCTATATCAGTTGACGAAGTCATTAAGCATAGAATTCTTCAGAAAAAGGACTATGTGGGTGATAAACTAAAGCTGATTTATCCTGAAAAAAGTGCCATCCTTAAAAACTTGGTTAGCTTCAGGGAGAGCACAGCTGATCTACGTGGCTATGACAATGAACACGAGTTTGCTGAAGTGTATCCGTTCATTCCCTACCAGTTCAATTTACTTCAAAAGGTATTTGAACAAGTACGGAAACACGGATCTTCTGGAAAACACTTGTCAGAAGGAGAACGTTCGATGCTTTCGGCATTCAAGGAAGCAGGGTTGTACTATATGGAAGCTGAAGAGGGTGCTCTTATCCCATTTTATGCATTCTATGACACCATTAAAGAATTCCTAAACCCTACGATTTCTCGTGTCATTGAACTTGCAACTGAAAACCCGTCTTTGAAAGACGACGAATTTAATATAAAACTGTTGAAAGTACTCTTTATGATTAAATACATTAAAGAACTCCCAGCCAATATCGACAATATCGCGACACTTATGGTGACACATATCGATGAAGATAAGCTCGAGTTAAAGGATGAAATCCAAGTGGCATTGCGTAAATTAATTGCCCAAACACTTATTCAGAAAAATGGTGAAACCTACATCTTCTTAACAGACGATGAACAAGACATAAACCGTGAAATCAAAAATATGGCAATTGATGAAGATAAATTGAAACGAGAACTGTACACAGAAGTTTTCCAAGGTTTGTATGACGAAAAACGATACAAATACTCAACTGACTATTCTTTCGCGTTTAATCAAAAAATGGACGAAAAGAATTATGGTACTCAAACCGCGAGTCTCGGCATTAAGGTTTTATCACCTCTGTCTGAGGACTATCATAAGTCGGAACAAGAACTGATGATGAAAACACAAGGAACCGACGAAATGATTGTAAAACTTGGTGGCAATGAGGCATACGTGGAAGAGATGGAAGAAGCATTAAAGATTCAAGAATACCGCAAAAAGACAAATGTTTCACAACTTGCAGAAAATATTCAAAACATCTTGAACAATAAAAATGCAGAAGTTACCGATAGAAAACGCCGGGCTAAAAACTTACTAGAGGATGCCATTAAAGAAGCGGCATTTTTTATTAATGGTAGCAATGCCAACATTAAAGGATCCACTGTGAAAGAAAAAATTAATAATGGATTCCGTCTACTTGTTGATAATGTCTATACGAAGATGGGGTATATGAATGAGCATTTGAACAACGAGCGTGACCTCGTTCAAATCCTTGCAGCTGATGAACAGCAAACTTCGATGGACGATGCTTTGAAGACAGATCCAAATGGCCTCGCGGTGAATGAAATCCGTCAGTTTCTTACACTCCAAGATAGCGTCAATAAACAGATGACTGTTAAAACGTTTACAGATCGCTTTGCAGATAAGCCATTTGGTTGGAGTGAACTTGACGTTCAGGGGATTATTGCACGTCTATTAAAAGAACAGGTTATTCAAATTCGCTATAATTCCGTATATCTAGAACCTGTCGCAGATGTTCAAAAAGTTATTACTGCTTTAACAAAATCTGCTGAAGCAGCAAAAACAATTGTGGTGAAACGGACAGTTACAGATCCTAAATTGTTAAGAATCGCTAGGGATATAACGAAAGACGTTTTCAATAAGACTGCGTTACCAGATGATGAGGACGGCTTAAAAGAAGAAATTGAAAATTTGATTGCTGAACAAATGCAGGAGATAGAAAAATATCAAATTCGCTATGAAAATAAAAAGTATCCAGGCATGAGTTTGCTCAACAAAGGTATCGAGTATTTTTCCCACTTCACAAAAGGAATGGACAATCACACATTTTTCACTAAATTAAAAGAACTGGAAGATGATCTTTATTATTGGGTGCGCGACATTACAGCAGTCAAAGGATTTTTTGACACGAATCAAAGGAAGATTTTTGACGATGGACTTGATGGTTTAAGTAAGTACGAAGATAACAAAACATACTTATACGATCCTGCAGTAGAGGCGGCAATGGCTGATCTCTGGAAAGTCATCGAAGAACCGGTTCCATACACAATGATAAAGGACATACCGGAAAAGTTGAATGTCTTAACTAGGAAAATGGAAAACGTATTGCAAGAAAAAATGAGTGATGCATTAACTAAAATCACCTTGGATTATGAAGCATTATCTTCTTTAACAAAACAATATCATGTGTCAAATGAAACAAAGCAACGTGTAGATACCTATTACGAACGCCTACTAGGAAGTATCTCTATTTCTACAGACATTTTCCGTGTTGATGCAATGATTAATCAAAGTAGAGATTATAAAGAAGATATGGAGAAAGTGATTCAACGGGAAATCATAACTGGACGAGGAAGTGACCCGCTAACACCGCCAATGCCGCCAGACAGAGATGTTCCCCCTGATGAACCAATTCGTTCAAAACAAATAGTGCAGTTGGCTGGGCTTATTCATATAGAGACACTTGAAACTGAAAAAGATGTGGACCTATACATCAGCTTGCTTTCAGACAAGCTAAAACAAATCATTAAATCAGAGAAGACTATACAGTTGAAATAAATCTGGTGCCAGGCTATTAATGTCATTTGTGCAGTTCAAATTGTGGCAGTGCCTGGCATCCCGTGATAGTAGGCGTACCTAGTAAAAGAAACAACAAGGGAGAAAATACAATGAACAAGACAGCACTTAAAACGTTCGCAACAGAGGCCCGCAAAGAACTACTGGAAAGGGTTAAGACAAAAGCGATGCAAATCGGAATCACAGCGGAAGCGGTTCAACAAGCAAGCGTCGCAAGTTCCAACACTATTTTTATCGGTGAAAAACCATTGCGAGAACACGAAGTTATCCAACGCAATAAACTCATCAGCCGTATCACTGAAATCGGTTTTGACCGCGTTATTGATGAAGTCGCCTATACATGGTTCAACCGTTTCACAGCACTGCGGTTCATGGAAGTGAATGATTACTTACCAACAAGAGTACGTGTCCTTTCTTCAGAAGACCCTGCAAACATCGAACCAGACATGATGAAAGAAGCTCTTACACTCGATTTGGATTTAGATAAAGAATATGTCTACGAGCTTACAGTAAACAATAAAACAGATGAGCTTTTCAAATACCTTATCAAAGAGCATTGCAACGACTTAAACCGTTATATGCCATTTATGTTCGAAACCATTGAAGGCTATACGGCGATACTGTTTCCAGATGGGTTGCTTGCACCGGATTCATTTCTTAGGAAAATGACGGATACAGATGTTATTCCTGAAGATAACTGGGAGAAGATTGAGGTTATTGGGTGGTTGTATCAATATTATATTGCGGATGAAAAAGATCGGGTTTTCAAAGCGAAAAAGAAATACAAAGCAGAAGAAATTCCATTTGCAACACAGCTTTTCACACCTGATTGGATTGTCCAGTACATGGTGCAAAACTCATTAGGACGCACTTGGATTGAATCACATCCTGAGCACAAGGATTTGAAAGGCAACTGGGAATTCTACTTGGAAAGCCAAGATGAAAATATTGAAGAAAAACTCGCTCCGTATATTAATAAAGATTTGAAAGTGGAAGATATAAAATGTTTTGATCCTGCTATGGGAAGTGGACATATCCTTGTCTACATGTTTGATGTACTTTATGAAATATATAGTGAATCGGGCTATATGGAGCGTGAAATTCCCAAGCTTATTATTGAGAATAACCTATACGGTTTAGACATTGACAACCGTGCTTATCAACTTGCAAGTTTTTCAGTGGTTATGAAAGCAATGGAATATGAAAAACGTTTTTTACGAGTAATTGAACGTGAAGGTCTGTCTCTTAATTTAACCGCTATCCAAGAAACAAATTTGTTTACCGAAGATGATATTGCTTATTTAGCGGGGGGAAATAAGGGGAAAGATTTTGATGATGTAAATGCATTTATTCAACAGTATCAACATGCGAAATCGATTGGTTCACTTATAAAGGTGACACATTGCGATATGGAGTTATTACAGGAAAGACTAATATCAATTGAAGTAGCCCCTGTAACCGATTTATTTGAGATGGAAAAAAGAGATAAAGTGTTGGCATTGCTTCCTAAGTTGATAAAACAGACTGAGATTATGAGGCAACAATACGACGTATTAGTGACTAATCCGCCATACATGGGGTCGGGAAGTATGAATATGGAACTTACTGCTTATCTTGGCAAGAATTATCCGGATTCGAAGCAAGATTTATTTGCGGCGTTTATGGAAGTGGATCATTATTTAAAAGAGAATGCTTTTTATGCAAGTATTAACCAGCATGCTTGGATGTTCATTTCTAGCTTTGAAAAGTTACGTGAAAAAGTCATTCAAAATAAATTTATAGACACGATGTTGCATTTAGGACCAAGGGCATTCGAGGAGATTGGTGGAGAAGTCGTACAGTCAACAACATTTGTATTACGAAATACCGAAATTCACAATGGACAAGGTACTTATTTGCGATTAACTGGGGCAAGGTCTGCGGGCGAAAAGAGAGCGAATACGATTGATGCTGCTCAAAATCCATCTGTTTCATATCGTTATTCATTTAACCAAGAAAATTTTAATGAAATTCCAGGAATCCCAATAGCTTATTGGTTAGATGAAAAGATTCATAATACTTTTCTAGAAAATAAGCGAATGGATCATTATGCAGATGTTTGTATCGGTATGAGAACGGGGGATAATAAACGATTCCTAAGACAGTGGTATGAAGTTGATTTTAAAAGTATTGGAATTGGGTTTAGTTCGGTCGAGGAAGTAACTATTCATAATGTGAAATGGATACCCTATAATAAAGGTGGAAGCTTTAGGAAATGGTATGGTAATCAAGATTATGTTGTGAAGTGGGAAAACAATGGATATGAAATAAAAGAGAATACGAAGTTGGTTTATCCGCAATTGGGAGATAATCTAGGATGGAAAATAAGTAATGAAAAGTATTACTTTAAAGAATCCGTATCATGGTCGGATGTTACTTCAGGAAGTAGTACTTTTAGATATTATCCACCAGGTTTTATTTTTGATTCAACAGGAAATTCAGTATTTACGAGAAATGATATTAGCGTGCAACAAATGTTGGCGATTTGTAATAATAAGTTTTATGAGTTAATAATCGAAGTTATTAACCCCACCTTACATTTTCCTGTTGGTGACTTTAGAAGTCTACCTGCTTTATTTCTTGATGAGGAACTAATAAAGGAAAGTGTAGATCAAAATATACTTATTTCAAAAAATGATTGGGATTCATTCGAGACATCTTGGGATTTCGGACGACATCCGCTAATCTTATTCAAAGAAAGTTCCATAAAAATTGAAGCTTCATTCGGAAAATGGAATGATTATACGGAAGTACAGTTCAATAAAATTAAAACAAATGAAGAAGGATTGAACCGAATTTTTATTGACAAATACGGTTTACAAGAAGTTCTAATGCCGAAAGTTGAAGAATCAGACATAACGATCCGTAAAGCCGACCTAGAACACGACATCAAATCCTTCATCTCCTACGCAGTCGGCTGTTCGTTCGGTCGTTATTCATTAGACGAGGAAGGACTTATCTACGCCGGTGGAGAGTTTGATCCTACGCGTTATGAAACATTCCGTGCAGACGAGGATAATATTCTTCCGATTTTACCTGGTGCTTATTTTGAAGATGATATCGTATCGCGGTTTGTGGAGTTTGTCACGATTACGTTTGGTGAAGAATCACTTTCAGAAAACCTTGATTTTGTCGCCGATGCAATTGGGCGGCGGAGAAATGAAACGGCAAGAGAGACGCTTCGTCGCTACTTCATGAATGACTTCTATAAAGACCATATGCAGACGTATAAAAAGCGACCGATTTATTGGCAGTTCACATCTGGTAAGGAAAAAGCGTTCAACTGTCTTATTTACATGCACCGATATGATAAGTCGACATTGTCCCGTATTCGAACTGACTACTTGCACGAATACCAAGTTCGGCTTGATTCAGAAAAAACAGGTTTAACGGAGATTATCGGTGGCGAATCAACGACTAAGGAAATTAATGATGCAAAAAGAGAACTAAAATCGCTTGATAAGAAAATTGCCGAGTTGAAAAAGTATGATGAAGTGCTACACCATATGGCCGACATGCAAATTGAAATTGATTTGGATGATGGGGTAAAGGTGAATTATGAGAAGTTTGAGGGGTTAGTGGCGAAGATTTGATTGTTTTTTTCGCGGCTGTATATATAAATTAGTTTCTCCAGGGTACCTGGCATCGTACCTCAGTGCCATGTAACCCTGGAGCATCACTTACTCTATTAAATGTAAAGAGATATACAAGTACATTTCTACTTTTTTCACGGGTTGCCAGGTGCTGCCACAATTTGAAATGCACAAATGGTGTCGGTACCAGTGGCAAAGTAAGATGAAGATATAACAGGGAGTGAATGAGATAAAGGCGAGCGAAACAAATCTACAGGAAATAATTGAAGGTGCAAAACAATAGATTATTCCAATATTTCAACGTACATAAAGCTGGGGAGAGAAGCAGTGGAATCAGTTGTGGGAAGATATTATTGATTTAATAGAAGAAGATCAATAATAGGTTCAATTGTATCAATACCCATTAATGCAAATACACATGGGATTCAACTTTTTAGTGATTGATGGTCAACAAAGATTAACGACATTGTTTATTTTACTGGCGGCAACCAAGAGATGCAGCTACAAAACTAGGACATAAAAACTTAGCTGATGAGATTCATAATATGCTGTTAATAAACAGTTGCAAATCGAGGGAAGAAGCAAGTTTCTTCCGACTCAAACAGATAAAGAATTATTTTGAAAAAATTGTCAATAGTGGAATGTCAGCCAAATTAGAAGAATCTAAAATTATTAAGTCCTATTGGTTCTTTTATGAAATGATTGCAAAAGAAATGACGGACTTTACTCTTAGTGTGGAAGAACCTGGTATCCCGTGATAGTAGGAGTACCTGGCAGGGGACCATTATAGTGGCAGAAGAAACAACAAGGGAGAAAATATAATGAACAAAACAGCACTCAAATCGTTCGCAACAGAAGCCCGGAAAGAATTACTAGAAAGGGTTAAGACAAAAGCGATGCAAATTGGAATTACGGCGGAAGCGGTTCAAAAAGCAGACATCGCAAGCTCTAACACCATTTTTATTGGTGAAAAACCATTGGAAGAACACGAAATCATCCAACGGAATAAACTCATTAGCCGCATCAATAAGATTGGCTTCGAACCCGTTATGGATGAAGTCGCGTATACATGGTTCAATCGTTTCACAGCACTACGGTTCATGGAAGTAAATGATTATTTACCAACAAGAGTACGAGTCCTTTCTTCAGAAGACTCGGCAAACGTCGAACCAGACATGATGAAAGAAGCACTCACACTCGATTTGAACTTAAATAAAGAATACGTCTATGAGCTAACCGTGAACAACGAAACGGACGAGCTGTTCAAATACCTGATTAAAGAGCATTGTAATGACTTAAACCGTTATATGCCGTTTATGTTTGAGACCATTGAAGACTATGCAGCGATACTGTTTCCAGACGGGTTGCTTGCACCCGATTCATTCCTGCGACAAATGACGGATACGGATGTCATTCCGGAAGATAACTGGGAGAATATTGAAGTTATTGGATGGTTATATCAATATTATATTTCTGATGAAAAAGACCGGGTTATTATGGCTAAGAAAAAATATGAGAAACAAGAAATACCATTTGCAACACAGCTTTTCACGCCTGAATGGATTGTAAGGTATATGGTGCAAAATGCATTGGGTAGATACTGGATAGAGTCCCACCCGGAACAACGAGACTTAATCGAGAACTGGGAGTTTTACTTGGAGAATCCTGAGCCAGAGGAAGACTTTGTAGAAAAAATAGCACCATATATCAACAAAGAACTAAATGTGGAAGATATCAAATGTTTTGACCCGGCAATGGGAAGTGGGCATATTCTTGTCTATATGTTTGACGTGCTTCATGAAATCTACAGTAAATCAGGTTATATGGAACGAGAAATCCCCCGTCTAATTATCGAAAATAACTTGTACGGGCTAGACATTGATGATCGTGCATACCAATTGGCAAGCTTTTCTGTCGTCATGAAAGCACTAGAACACAACAAACGGTTCCTGCGAAGTATCGAACGAGATGGATTGGTGATGAATTTAGCGTCCATACGAGAAACAAATACCTTAACAAGTGAAGAAGTAGTATTTTTAGCCGGAGAATCTACTGGTGAAAATTTTGAAAAGATGGGGACATTTTTAAATCAATTCGAACATGCGAAAGCAATTGGATCGCTAATTAAAATTGAGTCACATGACGCAGAGTTTTTGCGGAAACGGCTTCAAGCAATTGAACAACAATCAGATGATCTATTTACTTTAGAAATGAAAGATCGCATCTTATCATTATTTAAAAAGCTTATTAAACAGGCTTCTATTATGGATCAACAATATGATATTTTCATTACGAATCCACCTTATGCGGGAAATAAATATATGACTGCTGAAATTTCAACTTATATTGGCATGAAATATCCCGATGTAAAATCAGATTTATTTTCTGCATTTATTGAGTATAGCTTTAATACAACAAAGAAAAATGGGCAAATGGGCTTTGTAACTCCCTTTGTATGGATGTTTCTTTCATCATATGAAATGATTAGAACCGAAATTGTAAAAAGTAAAAACATAAGCTCTTTAACCCAGCTCGAATATAATGGTTTTGAAGCAGCAATGGTACCAGTATGTATATTTACATTAAGAAATTATGGAATTAATTTGCCTGGAGAATATATCAGGTTATCTGAATTTACTGGTGTCGAGAATCAACAAATAAAAACATTAGAGGCGGTTCAAAACCCAGCTGTTTCATATCGTTATTCATTTTGTCAAGAAAACTTTAGTAAAATTCCAAGAAGTCCGATTGCTTATTGGGTAAGTGAAGTTCTAACCGAAGTATTTGCAAATAACAAAGCAATCATCGATTATGGAAAGCCTTGTAAAGGTATAGACACTGGAAAAAACGATATGTTCTTGAAACTTTGGCATGAGGTTAGTATTAATGATATAGGAATTAATTTTAATAATTATGAAGATGCAATTCAGTCGGACTATAAATACTACCCATATAATAAGGGTGGTTCATTTAGAAAGTGGTATGGGAATAACGAATATGTTTTATATTGGGAAAATGATGGGGAAGCTCTTAGAAATTTCCCCAATTCTAATTTAAGGAACAAGAGTTTTTACCGACGCGATGGTTTAACTTGGTCAAGTATCTCGTCAGGAAACTTTTCAATTAGGGAATTTGAAAGCGGTTTTTATTTTGATAATGGTGGAAGTTGTCTTTTTATCGAAAATAAAAGATATTTCATGGCGTTATTAAACTCTAAAGTATTTTTTTTGATTCAGAAAATATCACCGACACTTAATTTCCAACCTGGTGATATTGGTAGAGTACCAGTAATAATTGATAAACTTAATTCTAATCAAATTACGACGTTAGTAAAAATAAGTGTTGGGATTTCAAGAGGAGATTGGGATTCATTTGAGTTTTCGTGGGATTTTGAGAAACATCCTATCCTAGAAAATAAGTCAAAGGAAACTACAATCGTATCTTCATTTGAAAAATGGGAAAGCCATGCGAAGATGCAATTTAATTTACTTAAAACAAATGAGGAGGAATTAAACCGAATCTTCATTAATCTATATGGTTTACAAGATGAAATTTCACCGGAAGTTAAGGATAAAGAGGTAACAATCCGCAAAGCCGATTTAGAACGCGACATAAAATCCTTCATCTCCTACGCAATCGGCTGTTCTTTCGGTCGTTATTCATTGGATGAAGAAGGTCTTATTTACGCAGGCGGTGAATTTGATCCAACGCGTTATGAAACATTCCATGCAGTTAAGGATAATATTCTTCCAATTTTACCTGGTGCTTATTTTGAGGATGATATTGTAACGCGATTTGTTGAGTTTGTGAGGGTGACGTACGGGGAAGAATCACTTTCGGAAAACCTCGATTTTGTCGCAGATGCGATTAAACGACGGAAAAATGAAACAGCAAGGGAGACGCTACGTCGCTATTTCATGAATGATTTCTATAAAGACCATGTGCAGACGTATAAAATGCGTCCGATTTACTGGCAGTTCACATCGGGCAAGGAAAAGGCGTTTAACTGTCTTATTTACATGCATCGCTATGATAAGTCGACACTGTCGCGTATTCGCACAGATTATTTGCACGAATACCAAGTCCGCCTTGATTCAGAAAAATCGGATTTAATGGAGACGATCGATGGTGATTCAACGACGAAGGAAATCAATGATGCTAAGAGGGATCTGAAATCACTCGATAAGAAAATTGCCGAGTTGAAAAAGTATGATGAAGTACTACATCATATGGCTGACATGCAAATTGAAATTGATTTGGATGATGGGGTTAAAGTGAACTATGAAAAGTTTAAGGGGTTAGTGGTGAAGATTTGATTCTTTTTATCACGGGATACCAGGTGCCGTCACAATTTGAATTGCACAAATGGTGTCGGTAGCCTGGCACCCTAAGGTTCTAAGATTATAAGTAATCGGGTATCTACAAGAAACTATTGCTAGAGATTATACAATCGTCAAAGAAAGATAAAGTGATTATTAATAAAGGTTCTGCCCGTTCATCTAACTGGATGTTGATGTAAGAATTTTTAAGATGAAGTTTAGATAAAAAAGTAAGTAAAATCATATTTAAAGCAGTTATTCAGCAATCGGGTTCATCTAAAAGTACTGATTTCTAAACTTCATCTAGTTAAAGTTTAGAAAAAAACATCTTCATCGTCCCATTAAAATTGTAGTAAATTAATGTGGACAAATAGGGACAAACTAAAATAGGGTTATACCTTTTTTAAGCTGCACGTAACTTGCAAAAGTGAAAAAAAAGCAAGATACATCGACAAAAGTTGATGTATCTTTACAATATTATGGACTATGAGAGTAGGTGCATACATGAACCTAAGTCAAATTGAAAAGGCTTTGTCAGATATATATGAACGACCATTGGAAAGCGGTGAAAACCGTCATGTTGTTTTCTGGATAGATAAAGATAAGGAATTTGCAGAAGATATCGAGCGATTGGATCTTGGAGATGTGAAAGTCCATACGTTGCACGACCGCAATCAATTTTACACGAAGTATTTGCTTGAGGAACAAGATTGTACTTCTCCTTATCTAATTTATACGACTCAAGAGATGTCAGTTGAAGATAATTGGCTGGCAGATACAGTCCTTTATTCTAAAACGTTTTATGCAGATCGTTTGTCGCTGTTGTTAAATGAGTTAGAAATCAACCATTCATTACGTGCGGTGGTGAAGAAGTATGAACGTTTTTTCAATAGTAGTGAGAGAAGACGAAAATTTTCATCATTTGGACTGCAACCATACACAGAAGCTACGATTGAATTATCCATACTCAGTGCAATTTCCAACGTGAGGACAGCAGATTTTGAAGATGTATTGAGAAAAATCATGATGGAAAGTCTCGATGAAGCAGAGAATAAGTACTTGATTGACTTTGCGAAGTATGATATTGAATCTGTCTTCTGGAACGCAGTACAGAATAAATATGGTTATGAACGCGAAAACCCTACTTTAAAGACGTTGTTCATGCATTTATCTCTGACAGCGTTAAGTCAGTCGATTGATGAAATGTATTTGGAAGACGTGCAAGGATTCATTGCAGAAAGAAATCAAGCAGATGCATTGGTATTTGTGGATCACTGGATGCATCACCGTTCCGACTCTGCTGTTTTTGACGAATTTGCGGAAATGGTTGAACAAGAAGTCAATCTAGCCGGTATTCTTCAAGAGGTTTCTGTTGAAGCTTTTAAAGAAGCTGATGTTTTTCCGTTCATAGACAGGGCAATCATTCTCTATATTTCAAATAGCTTAATGGACCAACTTGAAGATTACGAGAAGTATATGAAGTTAATACGACTGAGAAGGTCGAAGCATCATTATGACAAATACAAAAACGTATATGATGCCCTTTATTATAGTGTAGAGATGCATGCATTCCAAAAAGAGCATGCACAAGGCCTACCACAAGGTCCTGCAATCGATTTATATAAAGCGTATGTGGAGAAATTCCACGTGATGGATACATACTACCGAAAGTTTTACGTTGCGTATGATCAAGGTGAAGCGACTGAGTTACTGAAGAAAATAAAAGAACTCGTTGAGAACTTATATACATCTTGGTATATGGGACAACTGAGCAGCCATTGGTCACAAGCTGTACAGACAGATATGAAAGGCAATTGGTTATTGCCTGGTGTGACGAGTCAGCAAAACTTTTATTCGACATTTGTGAAGCCGCGGATACGTGAAGGTGAACGGATATTCGTTGTTATTTCAGATGCGATGCGGTATGAAGTAGGAATTGAGCTAAAAGAGAAGCTAATTACAGAAACACTTGGTACATGTGAAATTGAGCCGTTACTTGGCGTAGTCCCTTCAGTGACAAAACTCGGAATGGCATCTTTGTTGCCGCATAAAAAAATTGATATTCAAGCAGATGGGCGTGTTTTTGCCGATGACAAAGATACAGCTGGCATTCAAAATCGCAAACAAATTATTGAGGGAGAAGTGGAAGATAGTATTGCCGTTCATTTTCAAGATTTCATAAATACAACGGATAGTGAAGAATTATTCAAAGGGAAAAAGCTTGTTTATATTTACCACAATACGATAGATGCATTTGGAGATAACGCGTCAACTGAAATCAATACATTTAATGGTGTTGAACAGACTTTGGACGAGTTGCTTAAAATTGTGAATTTCATTCGAAACCGCTTGAGCGGCAGTAATATTTTCATCACCGCAGATCACGGGTTCCTCTATCAGCGAGAAGCATTGGAGGAAAGTGATAAGATCCAACGAGAACAGATGGCTTCAATTGAGGTGAAACGTCGCTATATGTTGTCAAAAGAAAAAAGGGACGTTTCAGGACAACTTGCGATTGATTTATCATCAATCATTGAAAATGAACAAAAATTAACAGCGTATGTGCCGAATGCAACAATCAGGTACAAGATACAAGGAACGGGTGTTAATTTTGTTCATGGTGGTGCAAGCTTACAAGAAATAGTTGTGCCTTTACTTACGTTCAAAAATAAACGTCTAGGTCAAAAAGGATCACAAGCGATTACGAAAGTCGACGTTAAGTTGACGAGTACGACAAGGAGAATCACGAATCGTATTTTCCATCTTGATTTCTTCCAAATGGAAAAAGTTGAAGAGAAGACGGCACCTAGAACAGTTCTCATCCATATGGCTGATAGTGAAGGCAATGTATTATCCAATGAAGAGACAATTATCGCAGATCGTTCGAATGATAATTCTGCGGAACGGACCTTCCGTATTCGGTTTGTTTTAAAAACGATAACGTATGACCGTAGTAAAAATTACTACCTTGTAATGAGAGATGCTGAAACGGATGCAGTCACTGATAAACTTGAGTTTGCGATTAGCCTTGCACATACAAGTGAATTTGATTTTTAGAGGAGGGGTATAAGTGGAGGAACATTTGGAAGTTATACCGGCACTTGACTTGGATCGCAAACTGAACGACGTTTTTGCGGGCCGGGTCGTCCGGAAAGATTTAACGAAGCTTATTAAAGAAGGGGCGAATGTGCCCGTCTATGTACTCGAATACCTCCTCGGCATGTATGCAGCAACGGATGATGATGAAAGTATTCGTGAAGGCGTAGAGCGTGTGAAAAAAATTCTATCCGATAACTTTGTCAGACCTGATGAAGCGGAGAAAATTAAGTCACGAATCCGCGAACTTGGTCAGTATTCGATAATTGATAAGGTGACTGTCGCGTTAAACCCGAAATTGGATATATACGAGGCGGAGTTTTCAAATTTGGGATTAAAAGGCGTTCCTGTTGGTTCAAACTTCGTGAAAGAATTTGACAAGCTCTTGGTTGGTGGAATTTGGTGTATGGTGAAAATTGATTACTACTTTGATGAAGAAGCAAAGAACGTCAACCCATTTAGCGTAAGTAGCTTACAGCCCATTCAAATGCCGAATATGGATATGACTGAAATATTTGAAGGTCGAAAGCAGTTTACAAAGAATGAATGGATTGATGTACTGATGCGTTCGACAGGAATGGAGCCTACCCAGCTCGAAGAACGTGTGAAGTGGCATTTGCTATTACGACTCGTCCCGCTTGTTGAAAACAACTACAATATGTGTGAGCTTGGTCCTCGTGGTACTGGAAAATCACATGTTTACAAAGAGCTTTCCCCTAACTCAATCTTAGTATCGGGTGGACAGTCAACAGTGGCGAATCTTTTCTACAATATGACAACACGGAAAGTTGGTCTTGTCGGCATGTGGGATTGTGTGACATTCGATGAGGTCGCGGGGATTCGTTTTAAGGATAAAGATGGGATTCAAATTATGAAGGACTACATGGCTTCAGGATCTTTCGCACGTGGGAAAGAAGAAAAAAATGCGTCTGCTTCCATGGTGTTCGTCGGTAACATAAACCAAAGCGTTGATGTATTGCTGAAGACTTCTCATTTATTCGCCCCCTTCCCAGAGGAGATGTCAAATGATGCGGCATTCTTTGATCGGATGCATTATTATATGCCAGGCTGGGAAATTCCGAAAATGCGACCCGATTTTCTAACGGATAAGTACGGATTTATCGTCGATTATATTGCTGAGTTTTTCCGGGAAATGCGAAAGCGAGCGTTTGGGGATGCAATTGATAAGTATTTTAAGCTAGGTAATAACTTGAATCAGCGGGATACAATAGCTGTTCGGAAGTCGGTTTCTGGAATGCTTAAATTGATTTATCCACATGGAGAATATTCGAAAGAAGATGTTGAAGAAGTACTGGTGTATGCACTTGAAGGACGTCGTCGCGTAAAAGAACAGCTGAAGAAAATTGGGGGCATGGAGTTTTACGATGTCATGTTCTCTTATATTGATAAAGAGACACTAGAAGAACATTATGTATCTGTACCCGAGCAAGGCGGGGGTAAATTGATCCCTGAAGGCATGGGCAGGCCGGGACATGTGTATGTTGCTGGGCATGGTAACTCAGGGATGATAGGTGTTTTCAAGCTTGAGAATGAAGTTGTCAGTGGAACCGGAAAGTTCGATAAATCCGGCGTTAGTTCTAGTCGTGAAGCAAGAGAAAGCCTTGATACTGCGTTCCGCTATTTCACGTCGAATAGTAAAAGCATCAGCAACACAATCCAAACGAAATCGAAGGACTATTTGATGCATATAAGCGACTTGCAAGGGATTGGATTAACCGATCAACTGGGTGTCGCGGAACTAATCGGGCTTTGTTCGGGTGCACTCAACAAGCCTGTTCAAGAGGGGATGGTTGTAATCGGTTCAATGACGGTCGGTGGCACGATTGCCAAAGTGGAAGAGTTTGCGAACACACTTCAAGTATGTGTGGATGCAGGAGCTAAGAAAGTATTGATTCCAGCAGCAGCTGTCATGGACTTACAAACAGTTCCACCAGATTTGTTGGTGAAAGTGCAACCGGTATTTTATTCGGATCCGACTGATGCGGTGTTTAAGGCGTTGGGGGTGAATTAAGATATTTGGAGAGTAGGGATATGAATGAACTGGGTAACCTGGTTACCAATGATTCCTTCTATATTAGCTGCAGTAATTGCAGCAGTTTCAGCTATTCTTGTTGCAAGATATGGTAAGAAGAATAGTAAAGAACTTGAAGAGATTAAGAAGGATTTCAACCAAAATTTGTATATATTTCAAAAGGAACATGATAAAAAGTTTGAAGCCAAAATTGAACTCTGGAATAAATTAGCGGAGTTAGAAGGTTATATTGCCGATTTATGGAGTGACAATGCGCAAAGAAATCGAGGTAGTGCAAAGAAAGCATTAAGAGAAGCTTCGATAAATTTAAGGAGGTCTCAAATTTTTATTGATCATAGTTTATATCTAGAAATAAAAAAGATTTTAGAGATATTTGGTAAATATACAGATGGTAAAGAATCGCTAGATGCACTATATATTAGGGTTAATGATAATTCAATCAATGAGATTATAGAACAAAATCGAAGTTATAAAGACGCTTATGAGAATATGTTAAATAAGCTAAAACATGTAATATTAGATCGTGATTTATAATCTCAAGGTTTAAATCTTAGGTACCTATTCAGTAAATACAATACAATTCTATAATAATACAAAGTAAATCAATATCTATGTAATTTATCTTTATTCTTTGTATTTCGTGAATAGTTTGTCTTAGTGTCTGACACAGATACCTCTATTTAGATTTGTTGGTGTGCAGCCTGTGTTTTATTCGGATCCTGTGGATGCGGTGTTTAAGGCACTAGGAGTTAGTTGAAAAAGGGATGGCGTCTGCCAATCCCTTTTTTAGTAGAAAATATGAGCTTTAATAAGAATAGTTATCTTGGAAATCTTTCAGATGATGAAGCACAGTTGAATAAAAAGCATAATAGACAGGAGGGTATATATTGAGATAACAAATTGATGAATTATCAAGTTAAAGCGTACTAGAGTTACTTACTCTCTATGCCTCATATTCCAATTTTTAAAAAATAATATAAGCATCTTATAAGTACGTGTAGAAACTATATTATAATACCATTACTTATAAAAACTTTTAATATACGATTAATAGGAGAATACATAAATGGAAAAGGAAACTAAATATTTAAAAGGCAGCAGCATAAACTTCTGGCAAAAAACCGATCACGAGATTCATCTTTCTATTCAAAATCCTAATGCTGGAAAAGATGGGCTTATTACCAGCATTGAGCATACTGATAAGCATAATGGAAAACATATGGCTAGGACTCATAATAACCTTTTTAGAGATTTAAAATCCATACTTGTAGAAAATGGGAAGTGGAAAACATTTGGAGAAACAGAAAAGTTATAGAGATCTAAGAGCTTTACAGATTTAGCTCATGTTTAATTTTAGGTAACTGTGTGCGGAACTAATCAGTAAATGCAATGTAATATAATAGCATGTCATTCATGAATTGGAAAATGACTGGGGGATGAATTGAGTGGATTAAGTTGGCTTTGCAGAAGTGTTGTAACCGTCATGGATGATTGTTACACGGGAATTGAAAATTATTGAAAAAATCACCCCCTCCTGCACATAGGCGCAGGAGGGGGTGATTTTTTCGAGGAACATCTCCACAGCTAGGCAGCAGCACTGACTGTATGTTTAGATGATGTCCAACATTTTTTTATTAATTTGTTTTAGCATACCAAGCTGGTATGAAGTCTGTGGTTTTGTTTCCGTTCATCATTCTACTGAAAGTTAAGCCTTTGGTTCGATAGGCGTATAACGTTTCTTGTAGTGCTTTTCCACCCAAAACATAAAGCGTTTTCGATTTATGGCGATTATCGATTACTATTAACCCAAGTTCTTTCATTTCTTCGATTAAAGTTGAGATGTACTCATCACGTGATTTAATTTGTGAATTTTCGGCATGAGTCCCAGTTGTTAGTGCAACTGATTCATCAATTGCGAAAAAAGAAGGCTCCTCAATTTGGTTTTCGTTCGATTGCTGTTTAGTTATACTTGTACTTTTTGCCACTATAGGTGAAGAAGGATGAATTGATGGCTCAATTGGCACCTCAGTTTCACGGGAATCTGTATTTACGGTTGCTGATGTCGACGTTGAAGTAGCCCATTCGTTATACGGTCTAATTTGCATTTCATCAAGTGTAGCCCATAAGCTTTTGAGTGCATTTTCTGGATTATTGTAATATGTGCTACCAAGTACGCGCCAGAATGTCCATCCGGCCCTTTGCAGTAAACGTTCACGTAGGAAATCACGTTCGCGGTCCTCCACGGATGTATGCCAATGGTCACCATCGCATTCCACGACAAGCTTCGATTGTGCGCCTTGTACGACAAGATCCATTCTAAAACCAGCAACTTCATATTGTGGGATGACACGATATCCTTTTGCGACGATTGCATCAAACACATTTTCCTCAAACTTACTCTCGCATTTCTCACGATTTGCTTCCGTTTCCTCTTTTAAAGGATCTGCAATGTACGTGAGAAGTTGGTACCGTAAGCATTCCCGATTGCTGATGTCATTAACAGAGATGGAGTGCATGACCCAAAGCTGATCTTTGGCACGGCTGACTGCTACATTGAAACGTTGTCTAGCTGAATCAGTTGTGAGCGCAGTAAGTCGCGTTTTTCCTTTGGCTGCTACCATCGAAAGGAAAATGATATCACGTTCATCTCCTTGGAATGCATACGCATCACCACAAATGATTTGTCGCTCTTCCATCAATTCTGCACCGAGTTCGACGATTAATTTGTTTTGAATAAGTTTCGCTTGGTTGTTCCCTAGTAGGGAAATCACACCGATTGTCTTACCGTTGTAGTGCGGATTGTCGATACAGTTCCGAATTTCTTTGACTATCTCATCTGCTTCTACCTCATTAGAGGCATTTTGTGAACTACCTTCTCGTACACCATGCGGTAAATACCTTGATACAATCGGTTCCAACCGGTTGGCAGGATATTGTCTTAATGGAATCAATGGACTGTTCGGGTATGAAATGCGATTGGAAAAGCCAATGATCTCAGGCATACATCTAAAATGTTCGCGAAGTGTGATTGTTTCTTTGAACATGATGTAAGCAACATCGAAAAAGGAATTGGACGCATTTAGCGTGTCAGCAAATTCGAACTCGATGGGTTTCAGATATTTGTTATTCAGTTTATTGATGTCTTCTACATTAATACCGACGATGCTTGGGCTGATCTGTTTATCGTCTCCGACAATAATCATTTTCTTCGCTAGGTATTTGAGTAGTAGGGCATCATGCCAAGATTGACTTGCTTCGTCGACAATGACGATGTCAAAAAGACCTGGACGGATTTCGAAGTTTTCGAAAACACGATTTAGCGGCATGATCCAAGCAGGAATGGCATCTTTACACTGTTCCATATGCAGTTGGGCATCTGCAATATAACGAGGGGCATTTTTACCAGTACCTTTACCGATGTTTTTTACGGAACGGGCCCATGCTTTCAAATGTTTTGCCTGGGAATCAGTCATTGTACGCAACATGTTAATCCATGCTTTTGCTGTACCAATTCCAGTGATGGTATCACTGATTTCTATTTCAAGTTGGTCAAATTTAGCTGAAAGAGAGGCTTCGTCTTTCTGTGAAAAATCGTAAATCCAACTTTTCTTTTGTTTCCATTTTCGAGCCTTCTCCCAAATAGCTAACCGTTTTTTCCAAATCAAATCAGTATAGGTGGATTCAAGCTGATTGAAAAGCATTGGGGATGTTGCACCAATCTCGGCTGCAATCATCTTAACTGTATTATCACGATTTTTAATTTGTTGGAAATGTTCATATTGTGCCCAGATGGGTTGTAAGTTTTCCATTTTACGTTCATGCAAACTAGTTATCATCTCTGAATAGAGTGGATGGGATTCTTCAGTAATTACATTTTCGATTGTCGTTATACTGTTACTAATTTGATCGGCTATTTGCGTTAATGTTTTTTTTACTAAAAATAGATCAATATTGACCTGCAATGATTTGGCTAGCTGTTCATTAAAAATATCGGCAGCGAGAGTAGTGAAATCTTCTAATATATTAGATCTCCATTGGTGAATCTTTAGGACCTCATTTAGTTGGGAAAGGACAGTTTCATATTCATTGAGGGCAAGGCTCTCGACAAACGGTTTTTCATCCAGAAGATGGGGAACTATTAATTTTTCAATGTTTTCATATGCATGTTTTGATCGGGCATATGCGTGAATCTTATTTACATCTTCTTGGGATTTGACCAGTAAATTGTTGTACTTTATCAGTTGTAATGTAGGTTTATATTGCTTCACGATTTTTGGCTGAAAAAAGCGGTTGCCAATTTTACCGCCATTAGTAAAATGGCTGGATAGATCTTCTGCCATCTTTTTCAAGGACGCAGTTGAAACTCCTTCAACAGAAATAAGGTTTGGATCAAAATCATCTTTCGTATGATTAATTGTAGTTAAATGTAAGGTCAAGTCCAGTTGGATTTTCTCCCATAAATGTCCCCGATTCTCAAATATATCGCTGATCACTTTTTTAAGTCTGGGATATGTGTTGAAAAGGAGTGGTTTTAACAATTCATCATAATGTAAAAGTGCTGTTTTAAGATTATTTATCTCATCTTGCGATAGATCTGTTAAATGCATTTGGAGTTCAGGGACTATGTTTTCATTCAATAATTCATATTTCGAATTCAGATTGGCTTCTTCTTTCATACAATTAACGATTCCATCTAAATCAACTGTTTGTTCTAGGGAAGGATAATCAAACTGATTATATCCCGTTGGCGTTTCCATATCTGTGTTTTTCAGTTCAATGAAACGGGAAACAAGCTCCTTTTCCTTGACCCAATATGTATCAGGCACTTCATTATTTACAGATGTAGTATACCAGTCAAATAGATCGGCATCCGTGTTCAATTGAATGGCAATCTGTTGCGCAGTACCAGAATAAGGTGGATCAAACGGATGGACATAAGTCTCGGTTTCACGAACTTCATTTAAATCTGTTTTTGTTTTATTCAAATCTTCCTTTAGTTTTTTTAGTGCAGCTTCTTTCTTTTCGACCGTAGAAGCCATTTCAGTTAAATCAAAACGTTCCTTATTGACCGAAATTGTGGAGACGACATTTTCTAGGTCTTTCATCGAAGCAGAATCGCCGCCAAGTAGGCTTACGGAGAGATTTTGTAGTTCACTAGGAAGTTTACTTTTTAATACGCTTAAAGCTTTTGCAGTTTGGCTCGTTATTAACACACGTTGTCCAGTCGCTAGTAAATGCGAAGTTAAATTGGCGATTGTATGTGTTTTACCTGTGCCGGGAGGTCCTTGGACAAGTACGCTGCTCTTATTATTTAATGTTGAAATGATTCTATTTTGTTCTTCGTTGGATGGTAAAGGGAAATAAAATTCCTGTGCCTGACGAAATGCCGGGTCATCTGACTGATTTTTATTTTCAACTTCAGCGGATACTCGTCCGAACATATTGGCCATATTTTCTGGAATGGATGTATCATCCATTTCAATCAGTTGTTCGACAGCCGTCTCACAAGCATATTGAAAACTCTTTTGGGACTTCTTTCTTAAAACGAATGCTGGTGATAAAGAAATGATAGGCCCCTCGGACAAGCGGTTTGGAATTTCTATTGCATTCATATATGTACCACGGGAATCAAGCGCATTAACTATGTTGGTAAGCACAGTATGGAAGTTTGTTTGGATAATATTCTCATCATGATACGAATTCAGTAACGACTTTATATCTTTATAATCGTCTCCGGAAAGACGGTCTTCTACAAGAAGCATATCCTCTTCGAACTCAAAATGAATCCCTTTTGAAGAAGGGATAATCGTCATTTCCGCACGTTCTTTATCGAACTGTAATTCTACCTCGGAGGTAAGTAAATGTCTTTCGACTGTATTTTTGTTATTCTGTTTCCATTGCAAAAGACCCGCACCCACCACAAGTTCAAGTGCCTCTGAATTGTTCTGTAGTTCCTGATGAATTTTATAAAGTCGATCATATAGTAATTGAATGTTGTTCACGCGTTCAAATTCATCCATATATGGAGTCCAGAGATTTCCTAGGAACTTTTTGATTGCATCTTCGATATGTGGAAAATCATTAAGGGAAATCTCTTCTGTAACTTGTTCGTCTTCATCTGTAGTGTCTGATTTGATGGTGATACTTTTATTCACGGAAACTGTTCTACGATTTGAATCGATTATGACCCAATCTTGAATGTCATTCGGGATTAGCGGTAAAGTAGGAAATTCCGGTTTTTTAACATATAGCCAATCATCCGAATCATTTCTGAATTTATCTAGGCATTCTGTCTCTTGCGGTATACGGTCAACCCAAAGCACGTCATCATAATTTTTATAAGAATAGATAGGTTTTTGCTTAAGTTGAGTCAATTCATTAACGTACTGGATAAGATTTGAAACTTTTTGATTTAAAGGGATTGTCCTCATTATGTCACCTCGGGATTTTCTAATGTTCTATGGGGAATTCTATGTAGTACCATGACGATTATACCATTAATTATTCACTTCCGATAATTTGACAAGTTTAGGTAAATATATCCAGCATTATTCCGACAATCAAGAATGTTTCAGATTTTATTATCGCTTCTCATCCCAGTATTTCTCCATTGGTATAAAATATATAAAGGTGATTAAATTCGAGGTTTCTGAAAAAAAATAAAACAATCATTACTGTTTATCATATAGGTAGCCCCACAAAAGAATTATCACTATTTCGCCCAGTTCCCAGAGGAGATGCAAATGGTACAGCATTCTTTGATTGGATGTATCATTACATGCCTAGCTAGGACATCCCTAATATACGCCCGGGTTTTTCACTAAATTTTATGTACCTGTGCGCGGCACTATTCAGTAAATACAATACAAATCTATATTAATACAAAGTAAATCAATGCCTATGCGATTTTTAATCGTTTTTTGTATGACACAGGTACCACTTATTTTAATGAAGTATATAATTCAACTCACTTTTATGAAACTTGCCCACTGCTCTGTTCATTGTTTTTTGGATAGAGCAATTAGGACACTTATTTGTAGGTGGTATAATGAAAGAAGGAATTCGAATTATTATTATAGGTGATGACAGGCACGTCTCATTCTTTGTCTACCTTCTTTCACACAGGCACCTGTTTTTATGTGTTATTCTTTACATAATTGGAAGGGGAATTAATTAAGATTATGAATCGTTTTGTATTATTATCAAATCGGATTTGGGAATTTGAATATTTCGAACGAATGAAAACGTTCTTTTGGTCACGTGGTATGGCGGTACCTGCACCAAATCAAAAAAACGTAAAGATTGACTTAGAGCAAGTAGGGGATGTCATATATTTAGTATCTGGTGCAGGAATTCGTAATCATTGTGTATCTCATTTGAAAGATAAAGTAACATCATCCCCAATGTTGGCTTGGCAGTGTCGTGTAAAGGAGATTGTGGAAAGGCCTACGATCCAATTTTATTATAATCATGGGGTAAAGAAGTCTCGTCTAAATCGAATGACATTGCCATTTGAATACTTTAAAGAAATTCAACACATTGACACGTTAAATGATGAGCCGTTTAGTGAAACCAACCGTACACATATCGAGCAATATGTACAAGCTGGTGAAATACTCAATCGATTGTACGTAGATGGTCAATTAGAATTTGCGATTGGACATGAGAATGAAGAAAAACAGCTATGCTATATATATGATGAGGAAGGAAAATTACGACATGTCAAAATGGATTTTCCAAATGTCGATGTATCTGAAGTTGCAGACATTAAAAAGTTGCGGAAAAAGAAGTATTTTCCAACACTTTTTACTTTCCAACGAATTCAACAAGCTTATATTGAAGCAGGACTAGATACGGAGTTTTTACTTGAACAGATGTCTACTGGAATTTTTAATTCTTATTCAGTGATTGAAATTGAAGAGGAATTATATATTCCGATTCATTATCCAAAGGGGTTACCACAGGGGATTTCTGTACGCTATTTATCACAAAATAGTGGCAATGACTTAGTAGATTTAATAGAAGAAACTGCTAGAACTAAGCGATTTGTAAATTCGGTAAAAGGAAGTGGAAATGCAGTGTCAATTGCAAATAACCAAATTTTATATGGACCTCCAGGGACAGGGAAAACTTATTCTGTCATTCGCAAAGCTGTAGAAATTGTGAATCCATCGCTGGCAAAGGAGTACGCTAAAGTAGAGGAAGAAACAGGTGAAACGAATCGTGAGCAATGGGTAGAAGCATATAAGAAATTTGTTGAACAAAAGCAAATTCACTTTTGTACATTTCATCAGTCTTATACGTACGAAGATTTTGTTGAAGGTTTGAGAAGTGATGAAAAAGGTTCATTTGTTCCTACAGATGGCGTGTTCAAAGAAATTTGCGAAGCAGCAAAGCTATCTACTCTAAAATTGAACACATCTTATGCTTTTGATGAAAATGAAGTAAATTTCTTTAAAATGTCATTAGGTGATAGTAATTTCGATGAAGTTATTTATGATTATTGCTTAGATAATAATGTACTCGCACTTGGTTATGGTGGAGAAGTTGACTATCAAAGTTGTGAGAATGTAATTGATATACGTAACGAATTAGAGCACCAGGATGATGCCGAAGGGCGAAGTAAGTTTGTAGAAGAGGCAGTCCACCGTTTTAAAAATCGTTTAGCGCTAAATGATATCGTTATTGTATCGGATGGTAATTACTATATAAAAGCAATTGGAAAAGTAATGGGAGATTATTATTTTGATAACACAACAGATATTCGCTATAATCATTTCCGAAAAGTGGAATGGTTATATACAGGAGAACGTATTTCGGTAAAGCAGCTATCAACGAAAATATTTTCACAACAATCGATATATGAGTTGAAAAAAGCTAATTTAAACATAGAATTCATTAAACAGCTTCTAAGCAATGAAGATATTGAAATGACGGAACAAAACTATGTGCTAATCATTGATGAAATTAACCGTGGCAATATTTCACGAATCTTTGGTGAGCTAATTACGTTAATAGAAGACGATAAACGATTAGGTGAAGAAAATGAAATTGTCGTAACTCTACCTTATTCAAAAAAACCTTTTGGAGTACCTTCTAACCTCTATATCATCGGAACTATGAATACAGCAGACCGTTCAATTACGTTAATAGATACGGCTCTTCGTCGTCGTTTTGATTTTATTGAAATGATGCCGGATGAAACGATTTTATCAGAAGATGTGGACGGTATTAACGTTCGTAAACTGTTAGAAGTGATTAATAGAAGAATTGAATACTTATATGACCGTGACCATCAAATAGGACATGCCTTTTTCTTAGGAAAAGAACTATCAGTGGATTCTATTATCCAAACGATTCAAAAGAAAATTATTCCCCTCCTCCAAGAGTACTTTTATGATGACTGGGAAAAGATAGCGATTGTTTTAGGTGGAGCAGGAGAAGTAGGTCAAACAGATGCATTCATCCATTCGTATACAATTCATCCAACTGATCTATTTAAAGAAACGACACTTCGTTTAAAAGAACGTACAAAATATGTAATTAATCCAACTCCTTCAAAAGAGGCGTTACTTCGCGTTTATTAAGGAGTGAATGGTTTGAAACATATTACATTAGTTGAAGGATATGATTCGTTATTAATAAGTAATAGTAATAAAGCCAAAACAATTACTCGTGATCAAGCGGAAGAATTAGCGACTTATATTGAAAGCCAACAGTTAAAGGAACAGAATATAATATGGGGAAGTCATTCAGTTTTCTTTTTAAATTACGTAGGTTTTATTCAATGTAGTGATTTTTCTATTGAGCTGCTTCCAAAAGTGACCATTGAAGGAGAGGCTTCTTGCCGTGAAGTATTATATCGAATGCTCAATGAAGTTGGCTATATTAAGACCAATATTAGCAATAAAGCATATGTGTCAACAACGGAAGATGATTTACTTGAATTATTGGCGGCCTATTATGCAAATTTATTAATAAATGAATTACATCGTGGAATCATATCTCGATATGTACAGGTTGAAAAAAACTTAATAAGTTTAAAAGGCTCCTTACTTGTCCAACAACATATACGTGAAAACGTAAGCCGTAACAAACCATATCAGGCTTATTGTGAATTTGAAGAACGAACTATAAATCACAAATTAAATCAATTATTTAAGACAGTAACCTCGATGCTTTTAAAAGTAGTAACCCGCGTTGAAACACAAATCGTCTTGCAACAAGTAATGAATTTGTTGGACGATGTATCAAGTCAAATGATTACTTATTATGAGGCACAGTCAATAATAGTAGACCGCACAAATAACAGATATGAAATTCCGCTTGAGTTAGCTAAATTATTTCTCCAACGAAAAGTAAGCACATTTTCACAAGATACGAGTGTATCATTTTCGATTTTGTTCGAAATGAACGATCTTTTTGAAAAATACATTGCACAATTAATGCATGATGCAATTGAGTTTAAAGTGTATGAACAACATATTGGTCATCGTTTGTTAATAAATGAACGTACAAATCGGGGGATTTTTCAGCTGAAACCGGATTTAGTGATTGAGAATGATAGTTCACAAATAATAATTGATACTAAGTGGAAGAGGTTAAAAAATAGTAATCGTAAAGGTGTACAACGGGACGATTTTTATCAAATGTATGCATATGTGACTCGCTATAAAAATGCAAAAGCAGCAATTCTACTTTATCCATATACAGAAGAATTAAAAGATCCTCAATTTCCAATTGAGCACTGGTCAATTGAGGATCAACTGCATAAAAAGGTGACAGTACATATGGTCACACTGCACAACCGAGCTGAAACGATTAACCAACTAAGAAGAATTGTAGAGTTCCATATGCATTAACTTTTCGGATATAATTTGGTTTGACCCCCTTATTTCGGACACAGTAAAATACTAGTTTTTAGACATCAAGTGCGCTTCCAAGAAGGCTTGTGATGTCTTAATTTTAGTTACCTGTGCGCGGCACTAATCAAATTCGAGGTTTCTGAAAAAACAAAACCAATCATTACTGTTTATCACATAAGTTGCTCCCACAAAAGAATTATCACTATTTCGCCCAGTTCCCAGAGGAGATGGCAAATGGTAGGGCATTCCGTCAATCTGTAACCTTCACTGAAACGCCCTTTCACCAAGCGTGCAGTCGCCTTCGAAGACGCTTTAAATTGCTTGTTTACTAAGGCAATCAAATAATCAATAACAGACACAACGACGAGATCATTCTCGACAAGTTCTTTTTAATACTCTTAAACTCTTAGGTTATTGATAGGGGCATTTTGCCCTCTGTAGAGGGGGCAATTTGCACTTCCTCTTGAGCTGATTTTGCATTCGTCGATGGCGCAAGTTGCACCGACTGACATTGCAGCTTTGTATACATTTTTGGTTGTTTTCTGTTGCACTAGCACCTGCGCACTAATTTCATCGATAGAATAACCCCTCAACGGCTACGTCATAATCCATGAAAGCCTCGCTGAATAAAGCCTTGCCAATGAGTTCACGCAAGACACCTGAATAATAGCCGGGCAGGTTCCGGACTTTTTTCTGTTTCGTTGTTTGTAGCGAAATACGAAGTGCTTGCATGGCCAACTGCTCGAACAGGTCCCCTTTGTCTTCGTGAATACTGAATTTCAGCATTTGCAGGGACTGGTGGCGATAGATGCCGTAAAAATTGCGTGCCAATTTACTTTCTCCGATCGTTGAAGAAAGAAGCGATTTCATCTTGCCGAAAAGTGTAGTAGGCACAATTTCCGGAGGAGACGTTCTTTTAAGATCTTTAGTATTTATCGCTTTAGAACGAGAAGCTTCGGTTTTCGGATTCGCGGGTTCAGTCTTACTGGCAGAAGGCTTTTCGTCATTCTCCCGGCTGTTCAATTTCGACTGGTCATTGGTAGGTATAATGACATAAATGTTAGCGCCTAGTCCGCTCATGACAGGGCGGATGTAGTGAATGCGTTCAATGATTTCGAGCTTTTCTAATTTGCGTATTGCGCGTCGGACAGTTGCATTGGATTTCTTAATGGCCTTTTCGATTGTTTCGTGTTTCAAATGTGCAGCACCGTATTTAACGGAGTAACGGCGGATCATATCGAGAACTGCCCGCTCTGTTTGGTTCATAGCATCCCAGTGCGTGAGTACATGTTGCCTTGTTGCTGCGTCTAAATCGTGTTTTTTTGTGAAGTATGCGTATTCGGAAAGGTATGTTGTCATAAAGAATATCCCCTTTATTCTTTATATAGAAGAAAAGTGGAGGAAAGGGGACATTTTTTTGAAAAAAGTTTTTTTATTTTTTTCAGTTGCTGGCAAGTGAATTTAAATTTGGTTGGATGGACTCATGTAATCAGACAAATAATAAAAAAGTTGAAAGTACATAGAGAATTTAAAGGTTGTCCAAAAAATGGGGAAGTCTCATAAACGGAAAGAAAAGAGGCAACCAAATCGGGGACCGCCCAATGCCTGCGGTGGACCGCCCGAATATGCAGAGAAACCGACCAAACCCGAGTAGCCCTACTGAAATTTCCGCTGATAAGAGATGATTAACATTCACTGCATCTTTAATGAAACCAACACATCATGAATCGCGACGAGTTTTGTTTCGAGCCGGTGCAAAAGATAGAATGATACGAATATCGGGAAACCGACTTCCTGTATGAGACTCATCCATTGTTCCATCTCGTTTCCTCCTCTCTATATACATAAAAAACCGATTCCCAGTCCGAAAACTGGTGAACCGGTCGTTGTTGCTTGTTAGGCGTTTACAAGTTCTGTTACATTTCGCTCAATAACCCGAGCGCTAACAACTGTTGCCAGTGGAGCGCCGTTAATTTCGAATACATTCGCAGCAATGATTTCCTGCATCGCAGCCTCGATGCTTTGCGGAGTCAAATCTGCGCGGGGTTCATCCACCGACAAACTCACCCTTTTTCCGCTCGCTGTGTTGAAGTTCAACTGTAGTGTTTTAGCCATTTTTCATTCCTCCTTTCCCGATTAGTTAATTGGTGAATTAGTTAATCAAACTCGATGTTTCCACGATATCCGCTCCGATGAACGGTAAAGTTGAGAGTCGACCCAGTTGCTCCAGCGCTTGGTACAAGTTCTCAGCTGGTGCATTTTCCTTGATGTAGCGGTACGTCTTTGCTTTGCGGATAAGCTTACCGTCCTCTGTCAAACCACCGTCGAAGAATACGCGGCCCGACGCTTGTTGAAATTCGATTGTTGCTGCCATGTGAATCACCTCCTTTCACCCTCTATATAGAGAGTTAGGGATGAAAAGGAGACATTTTTTTAAAAATAATTATTATTCGTTAAAGAAAGACCGATAGTATCACATACTCTAAGATGTTTCTTTGTTTAAATTGGAAATGGGGAAACCATAAAAGTAGGGGTAGAGCCCGAAATTGTATCTTCGGGCGCACTGAAAATAGATAGAGAAGAAACTATTCTTTCATTAAAAAAAGCAAGCGCGCTTTTATCTTGACCATTATAGGGGAGCGACGTCTGGGTGATGGACAAATTAAAGACTGTATCGTCCCATATTCCAAATGGCATGGATACTGAGGAAGCGATTCTGTTTGGGTATTCCTATGGTTGACATAGGTACCTATTTTTCTGGAACTATTTTCGTATTATATGGTATTATTGTAATAGTCGGAAAAGTGGATACGTTGACATGGGTGTGACAACTGAGTGATGAACTTGGGGGGATATTATGAATGCAGACAATAGTATGATATCGGGATTTTATGAAGGGATATTGATTGCAATCAAGATGTTTATGACGTCAAGTGCGTTTCTGGTTGTCGTCCTATTCGTGATTTTTTGGATCATCCTGCAGTGGAAAATGCCGGTTATGAAAGGGAAGTATGGGGAGTGGGTTGTAAAGACGAAGCTTCGGAAATTAGGGGATGCATACACTGTCTTTCATGATGTTTATATTCCGAATGGTGAGCGGGGACTGACGCAAGTAGATCATATTGTGACCTCCGTTTATGGCGTGTTTGTCATCGAAACGAAACATTACAGCGGTTGGATTTTTGGTGATGAATTTAAACCATATTGGACACAAGTTATCTATAAACGGAAAACAAAAATGTACAATCCAATCCGGCAAAATTACGGCCATGTTAAAGCTTTGCTGACCTACATAGGACAAGAAGAAATGCAGGGTGTCTGTTCCATCATCGCATTTTCATCTAACTCCACTTTTAAATTCAATAAGGGTTTCACCTCAGCACATGTCATACAGTTCCCTGATCTTCTAACAACAATCAGTCAGTACAAGGAGCAGCACATTAGTGAGGATACCGTGAAGGGGATCAATGAAAAGCTCGCGAAACTTTTGGCTCTATATAGAAATGACAGGAAACTTTTCAAGGCTGAGCACATGCAATCGATTCGAAAAGCGAAAAATGTCAAACAGACGACACGTTCACATACGATCCATGCGGAAAAGATGTCCAAGTATGATGCCTCGCTAATACATACTGCTTGTCCGAAGTGTAATGGGCAGTTGACTCTGAAGACAGGTAGATACGGAAAGTTTTACGGTTGCAGTAATTATCCTGATTGTCGAAATACGGAGAGTGTGAATCCGGATCGGCGGGGTGTTTGATTTTGTTAGGTACCAAGTCTTGATAGATTGAAACTCAAACGAATTATTTGCATGAGGTTCAAGTTCAGTTAGAATTTGCTCGATGTCATTGAGGGGGTAGTGGCGAAGATTTAAAACCAGTCAAATAAGGCTATTCAATAAAGCAAAGGGGGGTGCTATTTTGGATCGTACAGAATTTTTGAAAGAGCTAAAACGAATTATGGAAAGTGAAGATGGAAGTACCACAAAAACTACACCGAAAAAGGGGCTGGGGTTTGTTCCCTATAATCGTTACGGTATAAAGTGGGGGCAGGTAGATGCAGAAAAGAAGCATGTCAGATTAGTATTTGACTTGAATCCTGGTTCACTATTGGAAAACATTTTACAAGAGAGGACTGGCCTATCTATAACGCCTCAAAGAAAGCTATCGACGGGTTATCGTTTTTCAAAGACAGAATCTGGGGAAGGTCATGATCAGCTAATTTTGTTTTTGGAAGATGATTTTCTAGAAGAGCCAACAACCGAATTAAATGAAATTCTTCTGTATGCTAAAGAATTTGCTGTTCAATCAAACTTTAAAAGCCAACCGAGTAGATAAGGTTTGAAAAGATGAATTTAGGTACCTAGTCGTTTTTTCTTTATTTTCAGTTTAGTTAATTGGATGTGTGAATTGCTTGTCTTTTTATCTGGCACGGATACCTATTTTAAAATATTTTATTCGAATCGGACCTTTACAAAAACTCAATCTAAATTAATTGGAGGTGGAGTCAATAGAAGATTTCATTGATTATTACGAACTACTGGGTGTATCACCTAATGCCAGCACAGAGTTAATTAAAAGAGCATACAGGATTGGTGCGAAAAATGCCCACCCGGATTCAGGCGGTTCAGAAGCCGAGTTTATAATTTTACAGACAGCATATGAAACGCTTATCGATGATTTTAAAAGAAAGGAATTTGATGAAATCTATAAGAGAGTAGAATTCATGAAGTACAATAATGTTATTGAAGAAAAACAGGATTTTGAAGAGCAAAGTCAATCGACTAATTCTGGTGCTAAGGAATCTTTTAGTGAAAATGACGAACCTTCTATTTCTCAAGAATCTAAAATGAGAAAACTAATATGGAGTTTTATCGCTAGCAGTATAGTAGCGCTGATTTTAATCGCGATACTCTACAATAATATATTGTTAACGGATGAGTATGCCGACAGTACTTCCTATTCAAATGATAGCTATATAAACCCTATTGAAGATGGAGAACCAAATGAAAACTTTGATAATTTAGTCGATACGACTCAAATTGTTAATGATGAAGAATCAAGTGAACCTTTTGCTGGAAATCAGAATGTTATACAGGATGCAGATACAAAAATGGAGCCGAAAGAGATTGAGGAGAACGATCTTTTGGGAAATCACTCATTAAAGATAACTCCACAAATCACTGAAAAGGTTAATTCGGAAACTTCTATTTCGGATAAAGAAAACTTTAGTATTGGGTCATCTAAAGAAGAAGTATTAGTAGTAATGGGGACACCAACGCAAATATCTTCTTATCTGAATCAGTGGAACTACGGATTATCATCAATAGACTTTGATGATAATGATAATGTTTCAGGGTGGAATAATTACAACGATAATTTGTATGTTCATGTTGCCCATTCAGATAGCGGATTCACTTTTACAATGGGCTCATCAAAGGCTGAAGTATTGAAATCGATGGGGACGCCAACGCAAATATCTTCTTATCTAAATCAGTGGAACTACGGATTGTCATCAATAGACTTTGATGATAACGATAATGTTTCAGGGTGGAATAATTACAAAGATAATTTGCATGTTCATGTTGCCCATTCAGAAAGTGGATTCACTTTTACAATGGGCTCATCAAAGGCTGAAGTATTGAAATCGATGGGGACGCCAACGCAAATATCTTCTTATCTAAATCAGTGGAACTACGGATTGTCATCAATAGACTTTGATGACAATGATAATGTTTCAGGGTGGAATAATTACAAAAACGATTTAAAGCTAAAGTAACAGTTATTCAATTACTCTGCAAAAGCACTTGCTTGAAATTCTATTCTTTGATTAATGTAGTCTTTCAAAGACGCTAAAACTACAAAAATACTCCTTATGGCATTACTGTATTAAAGACTAAAACGATGGAGTGAAGTAAATGATTGATTTAGTAAGATTGGGTGTTGGATTTTATTTATTATTTGCAGGATTCATTGGCGTAAATGACTATGATTTGTTGAGATGGATTGTTTTTATTGCAGTCCTTTTTTTAATGTATATGTTATGGAATGGAGAGAAAGTGAACAATGGGATTAAAACATTTTATTTCCTTTTTTTCATAATAATCATAGTTCTTTTTAATCCAATTTCTCCAATTTATCTTTATGATCGGTCAACTTGGGCTTTTATAGATATTTTTACTGGGATTTTATTGATTATTAAGCCTATAGTAATCAATAGTATGATGGACAAGGATTCGGTAGAGTATGAAGATCATTTTGGTAAGAGAAACAATTAATATGTAAAATAATTTTAGGTACCTGTGCGCGGAAATATTCAGTAAATACAATACAATTCTATAATAATACAAAGTAAATCAATGCCATGCGATTTTTATTTACAGTTTGTATACTTCCGGGGATATGAAATCTCAACTATTATGGATAGGGGATATTCAACTGCAAGATGATGAGGGAGAGACCGGTATAGAAAATCTAATTGAAGCGCTTTTTGTAATTACGATTGCCAAGTCGCATTTCATGGGAAACGGGAAAGGAATTGTATTTGATTTTTTTGATTAAGTACAAATCCTTGATTATGGAGTATATTTGAATAAATATAAGCTCGTGTGCTAATCACTCACACACAACTATGTTCAAAGTCCAATTGACTGTCTAAGATACTAACAGAAGGGACGCGACAAAAAGATGAGTCAAAACTTGAAAAATAAAATTGAAGCAACAGATACAAGCATCAATAAACTCCTAAAAGATCAAAAGTTTACGATTGATTATTTTCAACGAGAATATCGTTGGCAAGAAAAGCATATCAAGCTTCTTGTTGAGGATTTAACATCTACTTTCCTGAAATCTTATAGTGAAGAACACAAACGTTCAGATGTTGTAAGTTATCAAAGTTACTATCTGGGACCTGTAGTTTTCAGTATAGATTCAAACAGTGGGAAGAAATCGATTGTTGACGGACAGCAACGTATTACGTCGCTTACGTTATTGTTAATTTATCTAAATCACTTACAAGCAGATAGGGATAAAAAAGTGTCTATTAGCGAACTGATTTTCTCGGAGCGATTTGGAGAGAAGTCATTTAATATGTCCGATGAGATGCGTGAGCCATGCTTAAAGGCTTTGTTTGAAGATGGTGCTTATACACTGAAGCCAGAGGACGATCAAACCGTCTAAAACATGATAGATCGCTATGAAGATATAGAAGATTCTTTTCCTGAAGAACTTACGAATGAGAGCTTGCCATATTTTATAGATTGGTTAATTGAAAACGTTGTGATTGTAGAAATCATTGCTTATTCAAATGAAAACGCATATACCATCTTTGAAACTATGAATGATAGAGGTTTAAATCTAACGCCTACAGAAATGTTAAAAGGCTATGTTCTCTCTAATTTTGAAAACATTGATCAACGCACAGAGATAAATGAATTATGGAAAAGGCAAATCCAGTTACTTCAGCAATATGAAGAAAATGCAGATCAGAAATTCTTTCAAGCTTGGCTTAGAGGGAAATATGCCGTTTCAATAAGGCCAGGTAAAGCAGGAGCAGAAGATCAAGATTTCGAATTGATTGGTTCACGCTTTCACAATTGGTTTAAAGATAACCACAGAAACCTGCTTCATTTGAATAGTTCATCTGATTTCTATAAATTCTTTAAAAATGAATTCCCTTTTATGGTGAAATGCTATTTACTAATATGGGAAGCTCAAATCAAATTCACTTCGGCTATTCCGCATGTCAATTATATTGATAGTTGGGGAATTGCGGAATCTCTTCAAGACCCTTTGCTATTAGCCTCGATTAATACGGATGATGATAGTTCCACTATTAACAAAAAGATCGATTATGTTTCTAGATATATTGAAACGTTTACAGTTAGACGAGCTGTGAATTATCGGAAGTTTGGTTACACTTCCATCAAATACAAAATGTTTCTAGTAACGAAGCTTATCAGAAATAATGATGTAAATGAATTATCTCGAAATTTAACAAATGAAATTAAAGCTATCCCAGAAGATTGGGATGGTGTGCTGGACTTTAGATTACATGGTACAAATCGTAAAATGGTAAAGCACTTACTGTCACGTATCTCTAGCTACGTAGATCAGTTAGTAGGCAAAGATTCGAATTACACTTCATATCAAAACCCAAAAGGTAAGCCGTTTGAAATTGAACATATCTGGGCAAATAAATATATTGAACATGCAAGTGATTTCGGACAAGAAAATGATTTCCAAAGGATGAGAAATTATATTGGGGCGTTAATATTATTACCTTCTGGGACAAATCAATCATTTAACAGCGACAAATATGAAGACAAGATACATCATTATTTGAAGGAAAATACTTATGCACAAACATTACATGAAGATTATTATAAAAAGAACCCTAACTTTTTGAATTCAGAAGTAATCAAAAATCTGCAATTCACGCCACATGAGAAGTTTAAAAAGAAAGATGTTGAAGCTAGACAAGAACTAGTAAAACGGTTGTGTGAAAAGATCTGGTCAGTAGATTATTTTTCTTAATAGTGTTCGAAAACAACTTCTGTATTTTACTCTAGAGCTTAATTTTAGATACCACTGTGCGCGGCATTATTCCGTAAATACAATACAATTCTATAATAATACAAAGTAAATCAATACCATGCGATTTTTATTTACAGTTTGTATAATTACTTGAGTGTGTGAATTGTTTGTCTTTGTGTCTGACACAGGTACCCCTTTTTAAGTTAGCTGGCCGAGTAAGTCCACTAGATGCTCTGTGTTTATATCGATAAGTCGACGACTAATTTGTGAATAGCTAATAGATTGTAAATCCAATTCCCGTTGTAATGAGTTATTGGAACGAATGTTTTCAGCAATTTCTCGATGGCTATCCCACTTGCATAAGGTGCCTACTATAAATGCTTTTACCAGGGCAAGATCCGTTAACTTTTTTTCGTCGTAGTTCATCAATGGACACGCCAATTTAGTAACTGGCAGCAATGATAAATATTGACGAAAGACTAAGTTTTGGTCTATGCTTCCCATAGGGAGTCTCCTTTCTGTGTGATAAAAACTGGTTTAGTCGTCAGTTATTATTTTACAGGCGGAGCTCCTTTTTTGCATTTCTCAAACACTTTGCAGGTATAACACTATTATTTGTAAGTATTTTTACAGTTATGCAACGCTAGTGAGCACACACTACTCATTTACCAAATGAAGTTTTTGGTGTATTCTTGTCCATGCGTGAGTCCTTTATATTGGATTTGTACAGGAACTACCTGTACAAACCATAATAAAGGACTTTTTGTTTTGTTTTCATTTAGTTTTTGAAGATTATGTGTGTTTTTAATGTTGTGTATTTTTTAATGCAACGCTCGTGTCTTTCTATATAATCTGCATTTCCTTTATTGTCAATGAGGACCCTAGATGCTTAAAGGCGCCCCCAAAAAAACGGGCGAAGTGTATGTATCTATAAAAAGATTATTAAGCATTATTTCAGTGTGTTCCACATAGAGGAACTAAGGGTTTGCATATGAAACAATCGATTGATACCATAAGATTGTGGATAATAAGAATATTCTTAATTATAGGGAGGAATTTAATAATGGTCATACAGGCAGAAAAAATCGTTCAGAAAATTGTTAAACCTTTTGATTGCTTACATTATATTGACGGTCAATTTGTAGAATCTAAAAATAAAAAAACGTTCAATAATGTGAACCCAGTAACTGAAAAAGTTTATGGTACCATCGCAGAAGGAAGCAAGGAAGATATTGATTTAGCTGTTAAGGCTGCTAAACGTGCTTTTGAAGAAGGACCATGGGGGAAAATGAGTACAAAGGAACGTTCAAATATTCTCCGTAAAGTTGGTGATATTCTTGAAGCAAGACAAGAAGAAATCGCCCAATTAGAATCATTGGATACAGGTAAACACCTTAAATTTTCACGTCATGTTGATGCCCCTCGTGCAGCAGCAAACTTCCAGTTCTATGCGGATTACGTGACGTCTGTAGGAACAGAAGCATACCAAGATGATACGCATAATGCGATTAACTACGGATATCGTCGTCCAATTGGAGTCGTTGGATTAATCCAGCCGTGGAATCTTCCATTATTCTTATTAACTTGGAAATTAGCCCCAGCTTTAGCAGCCGGCTGTACAGTAGTTATAAAGCCATCTGAATTAACACCGATGACTGCAACATTATTAATGGAAATCCTTAAAGAAGCTGGTGTTCCAGATGGAGTAGTTAACATGGTTCACGGCTTTGGACCTGGTGCTGGAAGTGCAATCAACAAACACCCTGACATTGCTGGAATCGGCTTTATCGGACAGGTGAGCACAGGCTCTAAAATTATGGAGGAAGCCGCTCCTACATTGAAAAAGCTTTCTTTCGAATTAGGTGGTAAAAATCCTAACATTATTTTCGCAGATGTAGATATTGATGAAGTCGTTGAAACAACGATTCGATCAAGTTTCACAAACCAAGGAGAAGTTTGTGTCTGCGGTTCAAGAATTTATGTTGAACGTTCAATTCATGATGAATTCGTAGAAAGATTTGCAGCGAAAACAAGAGAATTAAAAGTTGGCGATCCTTTTGATATGGACAATGATCAAGGCGCATTAGTTGCCAAAGTACACTATGATAAAGTAATGAGCTACTTGAAAATTGCTGAAGAAGAGGGCGGTACTTTTGTAACTGGCGGTAAACGCCCAGAAGGATTGGATAAAGGATATTTCATAGAACCAACGATTATTACTGGTTTAGATGACACATCCCGTTGCGTTCGCGAAGAAATCTTTGGGCCAGTCGTTACAATTATTCCGTTTGACACAGAAGAAGAAGTGATTGCCGCAGCAAACGATACGCGGGTGGGCTTAAGTAACACAATCTGGACGAATGATATCCGTCGTGCACACCGTGTAGCACAATCAATCGAATCAGGATTATCTTATATCAACTGCTGGTTCGTACGTGACCTAAGAACTCCATTTGGCGGTACGAAAGATAGTGGAGTAGGACGTGTCGGTGGTAGTCACAGTTGGGAATTCTATACAGAATTAACGAATATTTGTGTGAAGTTATAAGAGTAATACAAGGTTTTCATTCGCATTAATTGAAACAAAAGAGGATAGTAAATACCTATAAATTATGATGCCATAAAAGCCTAATTTCTCGGCGTTGGAATTGACTGCATGATGTAATCCACCAATTCTAAAATAAAAAGCGTCAACTCCGGTTATAGGGGTTGGCGCTTTTTGGATTTTCAGAGAGCAGGCTTTTAGTGCGATGCGGTGATGTTCAAGCAGAAAAAATTACAGGTTGCCTGTGCACTACACAATTCAAGCACGATTCTGATTTGTTCCTTCCGTGAAGCAAATCTGATTGTTGAAACAAACATGAAAGTTTCGTGCACAGGCACACACCACTTAAATTCACCCAAAACTAAAATCAATTTGGAAACCCCACATCATGATAGAGACAGGAACGTTTTAATTTTCGTGTGTAGAATTCATTTCTTGTTGGCTGCGTTTCATATAATTGAATTTCTTGCAACAACTCTTCTTTTGTGAAAAATCCGGGAAAATAGCTTTGGCATGAATCACAGAAAAACCATCCGTCCAAATGATCCATATTGATATTAGCAATCGGTTCAATATCGTGACATTCGCCTTCACATAAATATGCTTTATCAATGTAGATGGAATCAATCATATCCACGCCAAACTTTTCATCTAAAATTCTACTAATCTTTTCTGCCTCTTCTTTTGTGTCAAAATAAAATGCCATTTCATCATAAGGGTGCACACGATCCTTTAATGAATGGGCAAATTCATTTTCTTCAATACTCGTAAGAAAGGTGACAAACTCTTCGCCCGACATCCATTTGTTTTTAAGTAAAGGATGGTCTATTTGAAAAGACATATAATAATAGACATCACGTTCTGGTCTCCACTTTTGTATTTTTCTTTGAAGATGTTGGAATTTTGTATAGTATCTATAAATTTCTTGAGCGAAAACTCCATCATCTCCTTGCTTGATATAGTAATCCCAATAGGGTTCCATTTCTTCGACAATAAGATCAAGCAAATCGTCAACACTCCATTGAAAGTTTTTCCCTCTCTCGATTATTTCATCTTCCCAATGATCAGACCAATCGAAATATACTCTTCGCATTGCTTCGTAATCATCGATATATGGGTGAAAATGATCCGTACATTTAATATCATTTTCCTCATAATATTTTTCATAACAATCATCTTCACAAAACATAGCTCCGAACTCATTTACTCGATATCTATCTGTCGCTTTCTTATTACAATACAAACAAGTTTTCATATAATCCCCTCGCTTTCTTTATGTAATATACATAGGCTTCTTTTGATTTGTTACGGGGCTTTATGTGAAGATTTTAGTTGGGTGGGAATCTTTTAGCATAATTACTTGTTTTTTGTATGACACAGGTACCTCTTATTTTAATGAAGTTAATAATTCGACTCGTTTTTAAGTAACTTGCCCACTGCTCTGTTCATTGTTTTTTGGATAGAGCAATTAGGACACTTATTTGTAGGTGGTATAATGAAAGAAGGAATTGGTTACAGGTTGCCTGTGCACCACACAATTCAAGCGCAATTCTGATTTGTTCCTTCCGTAAAGCAAATCTGATTGTTGAAACAAACATGAAAGTTTCGTGCACAGGCACACACTACTTAAAATGTGCTACGAGTGGCTTCTAATCGGGACTAGGGGGGGAATTGTAATGCCAGTTGCTATTCCAGCTAATCTTGCTTCGGTTATGTATATCCAAATGAGAATGATTGCAGCTATTGCTCATATTAGAGGCTATGATTTAAAGGATGATCAAGTTAAAACCTTTGTATATGCGTGTTTAACTGGCCAGTCTGCATCAGAAATAGTAAAACAAAGCGGTATTAAAATTGGTATGAAGGTCGGAGAAGCGCAAATAAAAAGAATTCCAGGTGAGGCTTTGATAGCTATTAATAAAAGGGCTGGTTTTAGGTTAATTACCAAATTCGGAGAAAAAGGTGCAATAAATTTGGGGAAAATGGTTCCGTTATTGGGAGGTGTTGTTGGGGGTACATTTGATGCTTCAACGACTTTTTTGATTGGAAAAGCAGCCCAAAAAACATTCATTGATGGCGGATATGATAAAGAGAATGGAATCAAAATTGATATGTAGTATTTGATAAACGTGCACGGTACTATTCAGTAAATACAACTCAATACACTAATAATTAAAAGTGAAAAGCGAGCTTTTAATAATCTTCAATTTATAGATGCGGAGAAAGATGAGTTTGCTCGAAATGCAGATGCATGGCTGATAGCTTACTGTTAGGTACCTGTGCGCGGCACTATTCAGTAAATACTATACAATTCTATAAAAATACAAGGTAAATCAACACCTATGGGATTTTTCATTACTTTTTTTTTAATTACTCGAATGTGTGAATTATTCATCTTTGTGTCTGAAACAGGTACCTCTTTTACTTACGGGAATAGGATTTTTGAAGTTGAATAAACAGCTGGGGCTACAAATGAAGGAAGTTAGATGAATCAAAGAAAAAGCATGAACCTCAGATTGGGAGGATCATGCTTTTTCCATTCCCCGATAAAAAGGGGGGTACTCGGAAAATTTGATGGTTTTTTTCAATTGCACAAACTGTTCTTGCTGACGATTCGTACGTAAAACGCGTCCGTACAATTTGATGGAGCTGACTCATGTAGCCATTCGGCCATGCAGTCGCAAGGTGTTTGGTACGCGATCCGCTTCATTGAAGTCAGTATCTAGTTGCACTTTAAACAAAAAACGTTACGCTTACTGCTTGATTAACACATTAAATCGGAACCCACTCACACGGTTCTTAAAAAGTGAAACATCGCCAGCAAAGCAAATTTTCCGCCAAGGCTGTGCAGTTCATCGTCAGATTCACCCGTAGGTTACTCGTCTACTCGGTTCATCCTCCGGTAGTTCCGCCTTGTAATCTATGTATACCCGTGGTGGAGCATGGTAAACTACTTCTAACAAAGTAATTCGTAAAATATTTGTTATTTTGTTTTCTTCTTTTTAAGATAGTAGAAAGTTTCTTAATGTAAAGGAATGAAAGGTTGGAACAATACGGGAATGTCGTAACTAAAGGGGGAGTGGTGGTTTGAAAAATGAAATATAATTGTTAAAAAAATTCAAATGGTTTAAAGTTAACAGTAAAGCACCTAAAGGAGAAGAGATCATGTTAAATTCAGATTTGGATATACGCTTAGAACCGCGCATTAAAGAATTATATCAATTACATAAGGAACGTTCTGCAAATATTGACTGGAGCTATCACGAATTTATTCCATGGGACAAGGCCATGTCCTTTAAACGAGTTCCTTGGGATGAGAGTCAAGTAACTCTTCCAGAAGGTGTAATTACTGCGGTAGAAACAGCATTACTTACAGAAGTAAATTTACCTTGGTATACTTCGCATTTGGATTATACATTTAAAAATTCAATGGAAGTAATAAATGATTTCGTACGCACTTGGACTGCTGAAGAAGACCAGCACTCTAACTTACTTGAAACGTATTTATTGGTGACACGAAACGTAAATCCCACAAGATTGCATGAATTAAGAAAACGAGTAGTTGAAAGTGGTTGGTTTCCAGATTTCACTAATCCTCTAGCGACAATGGCCTATACTTCATTGCAAGAGTTAGCTACACTAGTTTTTTATAATAATGTAGCTAGGATAGCGGGTCTTTACGACAAAGATTTAGCAACATTACTTCGACGTATAGCGAAAGACGAAGCGCTTCATTATGCATTCTATCGCGACACAGTGAAAGCACATCTTGAACTTGATCCGAATTTCATTGTTTATTTTGAGAATGTAATTATTAATTTCTCTATGCCAGGTGCCGTTATGCCAGACTTTAACGATAGAATGAAAACCATTGCAATAGATACGAATTATGGACCACTAGAATACTTTGACCAAGTATTAGATGTAGTTATTAAATACTGGGATATTGCCAACTTGCAACCTACTAGCGAAGATGCCAAACAATCACAAGCGAATATAATGAAATATCATGGGCGTTTAAAAAGAATTAAAGATCGCCATCTAGGAAAAAAATAAAAGGTGTGAAAGGGTTTTTTTATAATGAAAACAACTTGCGAATTATGTGAAAAAGAAACGAAAGATAAAGTAAGTTATTTGGAACTTGAAACATGGGAATTTGATTTTTTAAAGAAAGAGAAAAAAGACTTTTACTCTATTTGTTTTAATTGTTTTGACAAACATACGAATGATTTCATTGACAAAGAAATGGATCTTGTATTGAGAAAAAAACGTTCTCTTTTGGTGAATAGAGAGATCCAAGAAGAAATCGAGGCTATTCTTGAAATCGAAAATTAATTACTCAACTATATTTATTGAGCCTAAGTTGAAAGCATATGAGCAATAAATTGAATCTCTTAAAACAGTATTACAAGCACGTAATGTATTAAAGATGCATCACTTTAGTGAAATAGATGAAATTTGGATTGGTGAAAAGAAAATCCAACTAGGTTTCAATGATATTAACTTGCTTTGTTCCATATGACATTCCTATATCAGGGTTGCTTCATTATATATGAGGAACCGAGTATACAGGAGTCGGAAAAAGAAAGCCATCTTCTTCGGAGGGGGGCTTTTTACGTTCTAAAATATAACTATAGACAAGAACGGATTGCCTATAATAATGATAATGCTACAATTGTTATATTGAAATTTTAAGCAACTAGTGCAAGGGTTCAAGGCACCTCGATATCGTTTTGTTGTAACCAAAAGATTGTTTTTCTCGATAAATAGCAATTGCGGATGTGTTTTTGAAGCCTCTTTTCTATTTTTAGCAGGGTATCTGGCTAATAAAGATTGCTCTTAAATATTTGTACTTTTAATTATAAGGAAAGTGATTTAGAAGAATTATTACGAAAGAATATCGATGTGATATGCGATGAAGAAGAATCGATGCTGATTGTGGGAAAGCAAGTACGAAATGCCCAGCATGGAATTAGTGATCTTACTGCAGTGGACAACAAAGGAAATATTGTCTTAATTGAAATCAAAAGAGATCGGAAAGATATTGAAGGCAGAAAAGAAGCCTTTGAATTTCAAGCCATTCGGTATGCAGTAAGTTATGCAACTATTGAAGACTCAGAGGATTTAGTGAATAAAATCTATGCCCCCTATATCGAGAAATATCGAAGTGAATTCGAAAACGGCCCTTTAACGAGCGTTGAACTCGGGAGTCGAAAGTTAACGGAGTTTTTGCAGGAAAATGGGGCGGAAAGTAATTTTAATAAGAGCCAAAAAACAATACTGGTTGCTTCTGATTTTGATGAGCAAACCCTGTCGGCAGTTGCTTGGTTGAATAGTAATAGTGTTGATATTACTTGTTTTAAAATGATTCCTTACAAAATACAAGATGAAGTGTACATAAATATTGAAAAGGTTTTGCCAGTTAATTCATATAGGGATTATTATGTTAATTTCATAGAAAGTCCTATAAAAAGTAGTGCACAGAGAACAGGCATTACGAGGAGAAATCTGCCTAAGATTAATGAAATGCTTGTATGGGGCGTTGTTAAGGCTGGTGATACGATAGTTGCAAAAGGTCGGGAAGATGAAGGGAAACTTCTGGCCAATGGAAATGTTGAAGTGAATGGTGGAGAAATCTCCATGCAGAAATGGTTAAAAGAACTTTTTGGCTGGTCTAGTATCCAAACCTATGTGTTTGTTGTTCATAAGGAAACTGGAAAGTCGCTTTCTCAAATTCGTGAGGAGTATATGGAGAAGGAACAGGAAAAGTTAATTTAGTAATTATTAATATAGTTCCGTGAGAATTCCTTTATAATACAAAGTAAATCAACACCTATGCGATTTTTCTATATTTTTTGTATAATTACTTGGAAATTTAAATGTTCGTCTTTGTGTCTCACACAGCGTACCTCTTTTAAGTTGTTTTATATAAAATCAAAACTAGAGGATTGAATAACAAAGGTCTATCGAAAAGAATGTTACTCCCCACATGATATGTACATCCATCTCATAGCCAAGGGGATACTGAATTGACATTCATATATTACCTATGTCGGCCAGGTATGATATTTCCGGAGATTCACAAAGCAATTGTGTTAGACAGAGTGAGGTGATATAGTCTCAATACTATTCAGAAAAAGAGGGGAAGATAGTAAATGAGTAAATATTTAACAAAACAACTCGAACTAACGCGTAATAAACTGCTTTATGACGTCAAAAAGCTGGATGCAGGTGTGATCGATGTACAGCCTGATGGTTTAAACAACACAATTCACTGGCACATTGGTCACATCCTAACTGTAGCCGAAAAATTCCTGTTTGGCTTTCCGGAAAAGTCCCAGTATATCCCTGAGAATTACATAGGGCTATTTGTCAACGGCACCAAACCTGCAGACTGGACCGGTGTCGTACCTACAGTCGAAGAATTAACCAAACAATTAACCGAGCAGCTGGGGCGCATCAAACAGATTCCTGCCGAGCACTTTGAAAAAGTGCTTGAACAGCCGATATTCGGGGAAAATACATTCGGCGAACTTGCAGCAGTCCTCGCTTGTCATGAAGCCAACCATATTGGGCAGATACACGCGATGAATATTACGGTGAAAGCGGCAGGGAAATAAGCGAAGCAGAAGTTAACAGCTTAGGCAGCATCCTGGATGTGAGGCTTAGCGCACTTGGGCTGCTTAAGTATTTTTGATGAATTTAGCATTGTTTACCACCATTGACTTACCGGTCCATTGGATTAAAATTAACAATTCATCTTTATTTTTTGTATAATAAATAAATTGGCTGCTGTGCACCACACAATTTCGGAGAAATAGTAGTTGCCATGACGGAAGACGATGAAGCTACTGTTAAACGTTTTTTTAAAGAGACATCATACTTCCATTTGCAACCTGAAAATTCATCTATGGAACCAATTATCGTTGATCAAGTAACAATCCTAGATAAAGTTGTTGGTGTATATCGTCATATTCAATAGTATTAGATATACTTGATAATTGTCGTGAAAACACGTATGATCACTTAGAGCCGATATCATATCTAAACGAAAAGTGGACATTTTCGTTTAGATTATCGAAAAAACCCCCTTTACCTTTATGGTTGAGGGGGTTTTTCTTTTAGAAAAAAAGAATATGAAATTTTCACCTGGTATCTGTCTAGTTCGCACAAGCGCCCGTTACTTTAAGTACAATACTTCACAATTTTTTTTGGGTCTCGGCAGATTTTTGTGGATTTATAATGATAAGAAATATGCAGAATTTCATGCATAACTAAGACTGTGCTACATTTCTTTAAATGCTCCTAAACCTTCTCCGATTTTTCATAAAAAACTTTATAAACAATGTTCACAAAAAAAGCCGAAAAACGTTTATTTAACAACATTCTTGGCTTTTTTTGTGTATTACCAAGCTTTCATTTGGCAACGTTATAAGATTTAGCATTACAAAAATTTACGCCTAAATGATTACCTAATCTATTGTTCCTTTTTTTCGGAATTCAAATATTCTTCTTTTAAAATAGAATAATATGCGCTATCTACTAGTGCACCTTTTATCATTTGGTTTTTACGAAGGATACCTTCACATTTCATGCCTAAGCGAATCAATACTTTTTGGGATATTCAAATATCCATACGACGATGTTATATACGAACCCTACCCAAAAAATGTTGGAGAAAATGAATCAATAATAGAAGACCACAACTAGTGTAACGCAGGGGGGCATACCGCCAATAAAACCACAACGGCTCTTGCGTGTCTTACATTCCTTTTCTTAATACATACAGTGTAGTTTGTATGTACGTTGTGTGTGACACTGCCAATACATTAATAAAAGTGGATATCTGGTCTTTTTTGTAGGGTAACTCAATTACGTGAGTTATTCACCCTTGTTTCATTCTCGGACACTCGCATAATAGGTCGAGTTTTGTTAATGAATCATACATATAACCCTGCTAGAAAAATCCCTAACGCCTCTTGATAAATTTCATCAAACTGGTCTAATGGAAGCGGATTTATTCCTGAACCAAGTTCAACTGTGAATCCAGGTCTCCGCCATTCCTGAATAAACCAATCCTTATATCCAGCGTAGCTTTCAATTGTTTGAACCGGTTCGTATCCGCTAACCCTACTGAACTCGTTAACAAGAACTTCAGACTCAGGGGGTTCAAGGTTCTCGTATCCCCAATAGATAACTTCTCCCTGTGTATGAAAAGCTAGTACTCTTGCAAAATCCCGTCTTCTTGTTAGGTCCGCGATCGCAATTGCCTCAGGTTCGGACAAAGGACTTTCACCTCCATAATCTCTTGGACCCGGATTCTTAGGATTACGGGCTCTTTCCAAATCCCAATTGGCAGGAAATTGATCATTCAGATCCACACCTCTTATATTGGCTTTCCAACCTGAAAAGTCAAAGCTACCATTATTCAATTCAACAACACTGCTACGCCATGGCTCATTTGCAGGCGGACCATTTAACACCAAATTTACTCCGTCCGGGTTGACCATCGGAACAATGGATAATGTCGTTTGCTGGTAAAAAGGGAGTGTGAAAAGACCGCGGATAGTAGTTTGGTTCGTTATGGAAAGCAAATAATCATTTAAAAAGTTCAAAATGATAGGGGTAGTAATCCATTCATTCGCATGAAATGAACCATTATAATGAACTCGTTTAGTTCCACTACCAACCACAATTTCTGGTATTTCTCGTCCTAAAACGGAATTTCCTATAGACGGGGTTTGCAAAAATGGATAAACGACGAGTAACCTTCTGATATCATTCATCATGATGTCGTAATCATAATTTTGTTTCCCGTTTATAAGCCTCCAAGTAATCCTTTTAGGAATTTTAATCATCTGTCCGACCTGCAGGCGATTTGGTTCAAGATTAGGGTTGACGAGAAGAAGTGTATACAAAGGGAGATTTTGTCTTTGGGCAACCAACCATAAAGAATCTCCTGTTTGAATTGTATAATTGATAGCAACGAATCCTGGAATTCGGATTTTCTGACCTACCGTAAGTATTTGTGGATTGATGTTTCGGTTGGAATCAATAATCAGTTGAAGAGGCATCTTGAATAGCTGGCTGAAATTCCAAAACGAATCACCAGGTCTAACAAATATATCCATGTCGTTTCTCCTCTTTGTTGAAAATACTTAGTAATAAAAGTATATGAAGTCATCGTATCTATATTACTCGCAACCAAAGCAATGATTGTGCTCGCCTCAAACGCAGGACTTTAACAGATGGTACGACTAAATATAGAGCAAGTTGATAAAATTGATTTGCCAGTGGGGTAGGGGATTGTGTATGCATTGCACTCGTTGTGTGGGTACGATTTTTGGAAAAGATCAATCTTGTGGGACTTGTGAAAATAACCTTTTGTTAGGATCTGCATCCTTCCTTTCTAATTCAACTTTCTGTTCATTCGGGCTCTTTTTCAACCTTATCGACAATCTCTTTTGCAGGAACTGACACTTCAACCTTTTTGGGTTCTTCTATATAAGTGATTTAATAGGGCGGCCCACGAAATCTCTTTATCATACGGATTATTCGCTTACTATTTCTTTACTTTTTTAAAAATTACTCAGATGTATGTGTGGTTTGTCTTTGTGTCTGACAAAGTGGTACCTCTTTTAAATTGAAAAGGTATTGGAATAGAAAGGTGTTTAATTTCTAATGATGAAAAAGGATTGAGATAGTGTACTCCGGTGCGGTTTCATTAGAAATGAAAACTATTTTAAATAAGACTTGTATTTCATGAGATAGAATGGTATATTTACTAAGTTGCTTTTGCGACATAATGAAAACAACGAAAAAAGAAAGTGATATTAGTTGTTGACACGAACTGAACGAAATGTTATGATATAAAAGTTGTCGCAGGAAATGACAATTACTAAAGATGAAGGATGCAAGTTAATTCTTCTGACATGAACCTTGAAAACTGAACAGCAAAACATCA
>NZ_JBYHFP010000020.1:0-62046 GCF_057669885.1 Sporosarcina sp. Y1011
CCCAAAAGTTAGATTTTGACTCTAACTTTTGGGGTGCACAACAGAACTGTACTGTTTTTTAAAATTCGGGGTATAATACAACCGAAATGGTCATTTGGGTATCTTCTTAACCTTCACTTTTGTTTCAAACAGCATTGTTTCCACCGAAATAAATGTTCGATCTTTGTTTAGTTTCTTCAATTCGGCTAAATTTATACGATCTTCACGATGGTGGGGAATAGATAGAATTTCCCCTTTAGTAACTGGTGGAAGATCACCACCTCGCCAAACTACAGATGAACCAAGAGCATTAATTTCCGCCTCCCAGAGCATGTTATGTAATGCTACTGGAAATACTTCATCACGCGTTCGAAACCAAAGAGGTTTAAGACCGAATGTTTTTTCAAAACGCTCCAGCTGATCAATGAACAATGGTGTATTTTGTTCGTAAGCCATTCCTTCGTCCCCAAGAAGTCCGACTGGAATATTTTTTTCTTTGATAAGCTGTACAGTTTCAGGGAAGCGATCAGCCCACTTCATATCTACAAAAATGAGTGGATAAGGTTTACCTAATTCTTGGAACCACTGCTCGACTTCACTATCTCCAAATGAAATATTCACGGTTAGTGCAGAGCCGCTAGCACCGCGTACGATTACGGCAGGCTCCTCCGTTACTCGGAAGACAGATACTAAGGACATCTGTTTAGGTAAAGCAGGGAGGAGCAGGAGAAGCGCACAGCAGACGATAGCGGTGAAGAAGTATTTGTTTCTCATATGTTGTCCCCTTTAAACAATGTATAATATACTTTATGAAAGACAGTTGACTAATATGAAAAAGATGTGGTAATATATAAAAGTTGCTGTCGGGAACAAGCATACAAACAAATTTTAAAAAAGACTTGATATTTATTTTCTTCTTGTTATAATGGAATTTGTCGTAATGGCAATAACGTCTATACTTAATTATTCCGCAGTAGCTCAGTGGTAGAGCAATCGGCTGTTAACCGATCGGTCGTAGGTTCGAGTCCTACCTGCGGAGCCATATGCTTCCATAGCTCAGTAGGTAGAGTGCTTCCATGGTAAGGAAGAGGTCGTCGGTTCGATTCCGGCTGGAAGCTCCAGAGAAGTACTTGTTCCTATAACTATATCTTCATTAGGACTGGAGTAAGAAGACGCAGGAATGCGCCGCAAATTATAATTATTACGACTAGTAACACTTAGTTGAAAGTTATTATTTAATGAGGCCCCTTGGTCAAGCGGTTAAGACACCGCCCTTTCACGGCGGTATCACGGGTTCGAATCCCGTAGGGGTCATTAAAACTTTTTCATTACGTTGTAGTGAAATTAGTTTACCTTAAGTACTTAAATCTAATTTGTTAGGTTTAAAACTTAATTCTTTATACTATACTTGGTGGGGTAGCGAAGTGGCTAAACGCGGCGGACTGTAAATCCGCTCCTTCGGGTTCGGCAGTTCGAATCTGCCCCCCACCACCAAAACTTTTTCAACGCGTAGCGTTGAAAAGAGTTTACCTCGAACTTAGAGCACGAAGTGTTGAATAGAGTTATCCCTGAATTATTTACACAAAGTGTTGAAAAGAGTAATCCTTCTATCATTGGGGTATAGCCAAGCGGTAAGGCAACGGACTTTGACTCCGTTACTCGTTGGTTCGAATCCAGCTACCCCAGCCATTTTTTTTGCTTTACCAAACCATGTGAAATCCAAATAGCTTTATTAAACCCTTCTGGAAATTTGAGAAGGGTTTTTTTGTTTTATTTCAGTCTAGTACTTTAGCATTCATTTAATATACACTATTGAAAAGTATTGTTTTTTGTCGAATTGTAAAGGAAACCTTAGAGAGAAGTGATTGTATGCCAGAAAATAATAAAATGATAGACGATTTAATACGTCATGATAGCAGTCACAGTCCGGAAAAAATGCTCAGAGATTTAGCCTATGCACTTGATCAGTCAGCCATTGTGGCCATTACAGATCGCACTGGCAAGATAGTCTATGTCAATGCGCTATTTACAAAAATAGCACAGTACAGCGTTGAAGAGCTTGTTGGTGCCAACCACCGAATTATTAACTCAGGCTATCATTCGCGTGCGTTTTTCAAGGATATGTGGGGCACCATAGGTCGCGGGAATAACTGGCGCGGTGAAATCTGTAATAAAGCTAAAGACGGGTCACATTATTGGGTGGATACGACAATCGTTCCGTTTCTGAATGAAAAAGGAAACCCTTATCAATACATTTCAATTCGCTATGATATCACAGCGCGTAAAGAGTCAGAACAACTGGTACGGAAACTGGCTTACAATGATCAATTAACAGATTTGCCGAACCGGACTTCCTTTAGGAAGATATTTCCAGAAGAAGTAGAGAAGTCTAAGGAACATCGTACAAATCTGGCAATTGTCTATCTAAATATCGATCGACTACGCTATGTCAATAATTCACTTGGTCATGAGGCAGGTGACTATGTTTTGTCTGTTGTTGCAAAGAGATTAAAAGATAGCCTCCAAGGAGAACAAGTTGTTGGCAGGATTTCGGGTGACGAGTTTGCAATACTTCTAAAGAATATACGAAATGCAGCACATGCAGAACAGCTTACACGAGAATTGCAACAATTGCTGGAGGAGCCGATTGAAGTAATGGATCAGCAGCATACACTTTCATTTAGTTTTGGCATCGCTCTTTATCCTGAGCATGCTAAAAAGTCTTCTGAACTGAGGATAAAAGCGGAAAAGGCCCTATCCATCGCAAGAGCGAATGGCGGCGGTGGCGTTGAAGTCTATCAACACGGCACAGCGTCTAATACCTTGGAACGGATTTTATTGGAGAATGAATTGAGAAAAAGTGTCGTTCTCGGTCAATTGCATTTAGATTATCAACCTAAGGTAAACTTGAAGACTGGAAAATTAGTGGGTGTTGAAGCACTCGTACGGTGGAATCATCCGGATCTCGGCAGGATTTCGCCAGATAAGTTCATCCCGGTCGCGGAAGAAACGAGGATATGCGCCTTTACCGATTGCTGTCAATATGTCCGCCGTCCAATTGGAAGAACCGGAGATTGTCAAAACCGTAAAAATGATACTCGATGAAACTGGCCTTTCCGCGAATTTAATCGAAATTGAATTAACGGAAAGTGCGTTTGCGGATAGGCAAGACATGCAAGAGAGAATTAGGGGAATAAGGGATTTAGGTATTACAGTATCCATTGATGATTTTGGGACGGGCTATAGCACGTTCAGTTACCTTAAAGAATTGCCGGTGGATACAGTGAAAATTGACATGTCTTTCGTACGGGATATACATATGAATGAAGACAGCCTTGCAATTGTCAAGGCCATTGTAACACTTGCGGATACATTTGGTCTGAACGTCATTGCTGAAGGCGTTGAGCAAGAAGAACAAGTGACCATTTTGAAGAATTTGGGATGTCGTGAAGGGCAGGGGTATTATTTCAGTAAACCTACCCCGCCAGATGTGTGTGAAAAGTTAATGGGAAAAGTAGATAGAAACGAATAATTATTCAGTTACTTGTCGAGTTGAGCCAAACCTAATTGTAGACTTACAATAGATATATAGAAAAGGGGGAGGTACTTGTCATGAAACGTTTAAATATATCGATAATAGGTGTTCCGCTCGATTTTGGACAAAGCCGTCGTGGAGTAGATATGGGTCCAAGCGCAATTCGATATGCAGGCATTGTTGATAGAATGGAATCGATAGGGCATGAGGTGACGGATGAAGGGAATATCCGTGTAAGTGTTGTGGAACAGAAAAAACATAATGATTCGAATTTGAAGAATTTAGACGAAGTCGTACAAGCGACCACGGATCTTGCGATGAAAGTAGCTGAAGTCTTGGATGCAGGTCGATTCCCACTCGTTTTAGGGGGGGATCATAGCATTGCAATCGGTACATTGGCGGGTCTTGCAAGTAAGTACAACAACCTTGGTGTAATTTGGTATGATGCGCATACTGATTTTAATACAGCTGAAATCTCACCATCCGGAAATATCCATGGGATGCCTCTTGCTGTAAGCGTAGGTCTTGGACATGAAAGTCTCGTCAATATACATAGTAAAGGGCAAAAAATTAAACCGGAAAACATTGTCGTTATTGGTGCGCGTTCGGTTGATCCTGAAGAACGTCTATTGATTAAGGAATCGGGTATTAAAGTTTTCACAATGCACGAAATAGACCGTTACGGAATGACAACAGTGATAGAAGAAGCCATCGCTTACTTACGCTCACGTGAAGTTGACGGTGTCCACTTGTCCCTGGATCTTGATGGATTGGATCCGCTATACACACCGGGAGTCGGGACGCCTGTGCCGGGTGGTATTAGCTACAGAGAAAGCCACCTGGCAATGGAGATGCTGGAAGACTCAGGAATAATTACTTCCGCCGAATTCGTAGAAGTAAATCCAATTCTTGACGAAGGAAATAAAACTGCTGATGTTGCAGTAGGTTTAATGGGTTCATTGTTTGGAGAAAAGCTACTTTAATCGGTATTGAAAGCCCATCCGGCTCCTAAGATGGGCTTTTTTCTTTTTTCCATTAATGGAGGAAGTATTTAGTAAACTCTGGTAAAATAAAATTAATATAAAAAATGAAACCTGTCGCCACCTTCAAACGTATAGAAGGGACAGCCGCATAGAGCGGAGGATGAAAAACATTGGATGAACTTATCAATAAACGAATAAATGAAGTTCTGAAAGGCGATCAAAATGCATTTGAGGAGATCGTAACGTTTTTTCAGCATCGCTTGTACCAAGTGTGTTACAGGATGCTCGGAAATGCGCAAGAGGCGGAAGATATTTCACAGGAAGCATTTGTCCGTGCATATATCAATATTCATACATTTGACCAAAAGCGGAAGTTTTCAACTTGGTTGTTTCGAATTGCAACGAATCTATGCATCGATCGTATCCGCAAAAAGAAACCTGCTTATTATCTTGATGCTAATGTACCAGGTACGGATGGTCTGAATATGTATTCGCAACTTGCTGCAACGGACGAACTTCCGGAAGATGAAGTTGAAAGAATGGAATTACAGCAACGTATCCATTATGAAATTGGTAGGCTCCCGGATAAATATCGTTCTGTCATCATTTTAAGATATATCGAAGAATTACCGCTGCAAGAAATTGGTGACATTTTAGGGCTACCTTTAGGGACCGTAAAGACCCGTGTTCATAGAGGACGGGAAGTGCTTCGGAAACAGATGGGTACCATGTAGGAGGGAATAATATGAATACGTGTCCGGAACAAATCGTTCACTATATGCACGCGTATTTAGATGGCGACATTAGCCGCGATGAAGAGCGGCAGTTGAAAGAACATTTAGATAGCTGCTCAGAATGCAGAGAAATTATGAATGGGTTAACCGAGTCCATTGCTTTTATAGGAAGTGCTGCTCAAATAAAAGCACCAGATAAATTTGTTGACGCTGTCATGGCGCGTCTTCCAAAAGAAAAGTCCCAAGCAGGTGCTCAGCGCTGGTTGCGAAAACATCCACTATTTGCGGCTGCTGCCTTATTTTTAGTCTTGATGAGCGCAACGCTTTTTTCAAGTTATGGGAATGAACAGCAATTTTCAGTGACAAAACAACCGAATTTAATCGTTGAGGGACAAACGGTACTCGTTCCTGCTGGGGAAACCATTGAAGGTGATATTGTTGTTAAAAACGGTAAGCTCCGAATTGATGGTAAAGTAGATGGCGATGTAACCGTTATTAGGGGTTCTAAATATATGGCATCTACGGCGGTTGTAACAGGCAAGAATGAGGAGATTGATAAAGTCTTTGATTGGCTCTGGTACAAAATGAAAGAAACAGCCAAGGCAATCATCCCATCGTCAACTGAAAAGAACCAAGACGGGGAGTAAACAGAGCGACCGATGCTACTGCCGCGAGCAGGGACGGTCGCTCTTTGTGTCTTGTGAGGAAAGACAGTCGAGTTACTGTTATGCTATACTGTACGCATAAGAAACTGTTTATGAAGGTAGGCGGAGCACATGCCCAAATGGCAAGAATTAATTGATTTCAGTCCAGTAGCGGCACTTATTAATATCATAGATGTGCTTCTAGTCTGGTTTGTTTTTTATAAACTGATTACGATTATAAAAGGAACGAAAGCCGTTCAACTTTTAAAAGGGATATTTGTGATTATCATCGTTCGATTTCTGACAGATATATTCGGTCTTGATACGCTCAGATTTTTAATGGATCAAGTACTCCCGTTCGGATTTTTGGCAATCATCATCATCTTCCAACCTGAGCTCAGGCGTGGACTTGAACAACTGGGACGAGGACGACTATTCGCTCGGACAAATATACAGGAAGAGGAAGAGCGGGAACGTCTCGTTGAAGCAATCATGAAATCGGTTAGCTATATGGCTAAACGTAGAATTGGTGCACTCATTTCCATTGAAAGGGAAACGGGGTTAAGTGAATATATTGAAACCGGTACTCGTATGGATTCCGCGATTAGCTCGGAACTTCTTATCAACCTATTCATCCCGAATACGCCACTTCATGATGGTGCAGTGATTATACAGCGTAACCGAATTGCGGCGGCAGGCTGTTACTTACCATTGTCAGAGAGCCCGTTCATTTCAAAAGAGCTCGGAACTCGACATAGAGCGGCAATCGGAATTAGTGAAGTAACGGATGCCGTGACAATTATCGTGTCGGAAGAAACGGGCGCGATCAGTTTAACTGCGAATGGAGATATTGATCGGAATCTTGAAATGGAGGAGTTTGAAGAACGACTGAAAAGAGTGTGGTTCGGTTCAACTCCTGAACTGAAAGAATCTTCTATCTGGAAGTGGAGGAGGAGAAATAATGGATAAGTTTATGGATAGACCATGGTTTCTTCGCTCCACAGCCTTAATCCTTGCACTCATCTTTTTCTTCTTCGTGCAAGCGGAAGAGAACTCCAATGGCAAAGCGGTTGGGGATGCGAGAGACAGCATTCGTGACGTGAATGTAGAAGTTTATTATGACAACGAAAACCTTGTTGTCACCGGAGTACCAGAAACGGTCAATATGACAATTGAAGGTCCGGCAAATATTGTACAATCAACGAAGTTAGTAAAAGATTTTACACTACGGGTTGACTTGTCGAGTTTGCCAATGGGTAAACATACTGTCAAGATCAAACATGAAAATATTTCCGAAAAGCTGGACGTACAGATTGATCCTGCGGAAATCGACGTTGTTATTGAAGAAAAGATAACACAGTCATTCCGCGTTGACCCTGAAATGAATGAGCGTTTGCTCGCAGAAAACTTCCATGTTGTAAAAATAGATGTTGATCCAACAACAATCGAAGTGACAGGTGCCAAGAGCGTGATTGAATCCATCAGTTTTGTAAAAGCCTCGATTACGGGGGACAAAGAAATTAACAAGACATTCGAGCAGGAAACTAGGGTCCGGGTGTTGGACAAGGATTTGACGAAGCTGAATGTGACAATTGTACCTGAACAAGTTAATGTCAAAGTCGAGATTGCAGAATACAGTAAAGAAGTGCCAATCGTACTTAAGTTGCAAGGGACTCCCGCTGAAGGTGTAACTGTCGATTCTATTGCGACTGAGAACAAATCAATTAGCTTATTCGGGTCACGTAAAGTGCTGGATCAAATCAAAGAATTCATCGTAGATGTGGATGTATCTAAAGTGAAGAAATCTGAAACATTGGATCTTGAGTTGAAAAAACCTAAAGGCGTTTCAGGGATGTCGTTGGATAAAATCAAAGTGAAAGTAGCGGCTAATGAAACGAATCCGGATTCAGAATCGGATTTAGAAGAGACCAATCCGGATGACTTGGAAGAGACAGATGATGCCGCTAGCACACCGAAGCCGGACGAGGATGTGAAAGTCTCTTCGAAAGATTTACGCGATATTCGCGTTGAGGTACAAGGATTGGACGAGAAATTCACCAGTTCATTTATAAAGCCGGCAGACGGGTTAGTCGTATTGACTGTCACTGCAGAACAGAATGTAATCGATGCATTGAAGAGTTCAGATTTTACTATCTATGTCGACGCGTCGGGAGCGACGGATGAAGGGGAACAGATTCTACCTATAGTAGTAGAAGGCCCTTCAGATGTACGATGGGAAATTTCCGATAAAGAAGTAACGATGCAAATTGAACTTGCCTGACATTCAGTTGAATGGATAGGATTGAAAAGGAGAATGAAAATGACAAAGTATTTCGGAACCGATGGTGTTCGTGGGATTGCAAATAAAGAATTGACGCCGGAGCTTGCTTTTAGGCTAGGAAGATTTGGAGGGCATGTGTTAACGAAAGAATTCCAAGGGAAGTCACAGGTACTTGTTGGAAGGGACACTCGTATCTCTGGTCACATGCTTGAAAATGCGCTAATAGCGGGTCTTTTATCAACGGGCGTTGAAGTGATGACTCTAGGGGTTATCAGTACACCGGGGGTCGCTTATTTGACACGTGTCATGAACGCCCAGGCCGGAGTTATGATTTCAGCTTCACATAATCCAGTCGAAGACAATGGCATTAAATTCTTTGGTGCGGATGGCTACAAACTGACGGATGAACAAGAAGAAGAAATTGAAAAATTGTTAAATGAACAGGAAGATACATTGCCACGTCCGACGGGAGCAGCAGTTGGTTCAATTACGGAATACTTTGAAGGCGGCCATAAATACATTCAGTATTTGAAACAGACAGTCGATGAAGAATTCGCAGGAATTCACGTTGTACTCGATTGTGCACACGGCGCTACGTCGACACTGGCGACGCATGTGTTTGCTGACCTTGATGCAGATCTAACAACGATGGGCGCTTCGCCGAATGGTTTGAATATTAATGATGGTGTCGGTTCAACACATCCAGAAGTATTGGCAAAACTCGTTGTTGAAAAAGGTGCTAATATCGGCTTGGCGTTTGATGGGGACGGGGATCGCCTCATTGCAGTAGATGAGCACGGAGAGGTTGTTGATGGTGATCAGATCATGTTCATCATTGCCCGCCATCTGAACTCGGAAGGCCGTTTGAAACAAGGCACGATTGTATCGACTATCATGAGCAATCTAGGCTTTTATAAAGCACTTTCAGATTACGGCATGAAAAGTGTGCAAACCGCAGTTGGAGATCGATATGTTGTCGAAGAAATGAGAAAAGGGAATTATAATTTGGGCGGAGAACAATCCGGTCATATTATATTCCATGACTATAATACGACTGGCGATGGTCTCCTCACAGGACTTCAACTTGTGAACATTATGAAGATTACTGGACGGAAGCTATCTGAACTAGCGGCTGAAATGAAAATATATCCACAGAAACTCGTGAACGTACGCGTACTGGATAAGCATGCAGTAACCGACAATGTACGTGTTGCAGGAGTAATAGCGGATGTGGAGAAAGAGCTTGCTGGAAACGGTCGCGTACTTGTACGGCCATCTGGTACTGAGCCACTCGTCCGGGTCATGGTGGAAGCACCTAACGAAGAAGAGTGTGTTCGCCTTGTTGACAGGATTGTTGATGTAGTGCGTGAAGAAATGGGAACGGAATAATTAACGAAAAAATTAATTGGAAACACCTAAATCTAGGGTGTTTCTTTTTTTATTTAAGTATTACAAAAGGGCAGACTAGAAATATCTTTTTTACGGAAAGGTATAACCAATCGGCTATTCCTTTTTCATGTGTCATGTTGGATCTTGACCATTTTAAACAAGTGAATGACTTGTTTGGCCACCTGACCGGAGATGAAGTGCTCCGAAAATTAGGAGAAGTGTTAAAGGCAAAAAAAGGAAACGGATGATGTGTTCAGGTATGGGGGAGAGGAATTCATTATACTATTGTCTGGAGTGGAATCCGTATTCAATTAGAAAGCGAATGAAAAAGGTCAACTGTACATTAGTGTAGTAGTTACTAATGTACAGTTGACCTTTTCTATTTTCCCTGCATTATCGAGGATGCCCTCTTGAAACACCGCTTAAATCTCAAACAAAAAAACAGTGGGGATGAGCCCCACTGATTGCGTATCACTTTTTAATTAACCAAATCTACCGTTAATGTAGTCATCCGTACGCTCGTCAGAGGGCGTGCTGAATAGGGTAGAAGTGCGGTCACATTCGACGATTTCACCATTTAAGAAAAAGGCGGTACGGTCTGAAATACGTGACGCTTGTTGCATGTTATGTGTGACGATTGTAATGGTCACATCGTTCTTGATATTGCGAATCAATTCCTCTACTTTATGTGTGGATACAGGATCTAGTGCTGACGTCGGTTCATCCATTAGAATTACTTCCGGGTCAATTGCGAGGCAGCGTGCAATACAGAGTCGCTGCTGCTGACCGCCGGAAAGACTGTAAGCACTTTTGTTAAGACGGTCCTTTACTTCATCCCACAAAGCCGCTTTACGCAAGCTGTCTTCTACAATGATGTCTAACATGGCTTTGTTGCGAATACCGTGAATTTTAGGTCCATACGCAACGTTTTCATAGATTGATTTTGGAAAAGGATTTGGCTTTTGGAATACCATACCAACCTTAGAACGAAGCAGTTCAACAGGCATTGATTTACCTAGGATATTATTGCCCATAAATGTAACGTTACCGGAAATCGTAACGTCACCTACATTTTCTACCATCCGATTTAATGTTTTTAAATAAGTTGATTTACCGCAACCAGATGGCCCGATGATTGCTGTTACTTCTTTTTCATTGATGGACAAGTCGACATTTTTAAGTGCGTGCGCCGTACCATACCAAAGATTTAAACCGTTTGTTTCATAAACCGCTTTTGTCCAATTTTCATTCTTCATGACTCGTAACTTGGCATCTGTATTCGTTCGGATGAGTGTTTTTGTCATCATAATCCTCCTATCAATTTTGAAGCTTTTTTTGTGATCTGTTTCTAAAGTAGATGGCAATTCCGTTCATGGTAATAAGCAAGATCATCAGGACGATAATACCTGCTGAAGCGGTATCCGCAAATTCGGGTTGGGGACGTTTTGCCCAATCGTAAATTTGCATGGGTAGCGCTGCAAATGTGCTGAGTGGACCAGTTGGTAGGAATTGAACAATAACCGGAATCCCCAGAACAATAAGCGGTGCTGTTTCACCGATTGCACGTGAGAAGGATAAGATACTGCCCGTCAAAATAGAACCGATTGCTGATGGGATAATCACATGGATGATTGTCTGCCATTTCGTTGCGCCCATACCGTAGGAAGCTTCACGAAGTGTATCTGGAACCGATCTCAAAGCCTCCTGAGTAGCGACAATGATAATGGGTAAGATAAGCAGACTCATCGTCAGTCCAGCAGCTAAGATGCTATTGCCAAGGGATAATGCACGAACAAAAACAGTTAATCCGAGAAGTCCGAAGACGACAGAAGGAACTCCGGCAAGGTTACTGATATTCATTTCAATAAAAGATGTCCATTTATTTTTTTTAGCATACTCTTCAAGGTAAATAGCCGAACACAGACCTAAGAACATGGATACCGGAATAACAACGGACATGAGGGCGAGTGTACCGACAAGTGCTGCTTTAATGCCCGCTTTTTCAGGGAAACGGGAACCGAAATTCGTAAAGAATGAAAGGTTTAACCGATCTACACCATCTGCACCAATACCGTAAAATAAGAAGAAAGTGATACCTAGCACTGCAGCGGCAATTGCACCAAACAGCCATTTCATCGCCGAGTCTTTGGATAGACGGCGATTTGTTTTTGATAGGAGAACGCGGTCCATATTAGTATTCCTCCCTATATTTCGTCTTGATGTATAAAGCAGCCCGATTCATAACGAACGTGAACAGGAACAGCATGAAACCGACAGCGTAAATGGAATAATAGATTGTAGTACCATAACCTGCGTCGCCAGTTGCGACTTGAACGATGTAGGAAGTCATTGTTTGAATGGAACCCGTAAAGTCCATATTAAATACCGGTGTGGAACCGGCAGCAAGAGAAACAATCATTGTTTCACCAACAGCACGTGAAGCTGCTAGGATAATGGATGCGGCAATCCCGGAAATCGCTGCTGGAAAGACGACTTTGATAGCTGTTTCAAATTTAGTGGAACCAAGTGCATAAGAACCCTCGCGGAATGAATCAGGAACAGCAGAAAGTGCGTCTTCCGAAAGTGAGATAATCATTGGCAAAATCATAATACCGACAACAATACCAGCACTTAGTGCGTTAAATAACTTTAATTGTGGAATGAATGACTGAAGCCATGGTGTCACGACTGCTAATGCGAAGAATCCGTAAACAATCGTTGGAATACCAGCCAGTAACTCAATAATTGGTTTGGTAAATTTTTTGACTTTGGGTGATGCATATTCACTGAGGAAAATCGCACATGCAAGACCGAAAGGGACCCCGATGAGAAGTGCGACGGCTGCAATTTTTAATGTACCGAGTACTAAGGGAAGTACCCCGAATGCCTGATCAGCATTGGAGAAAGGTGCCCATTCTGTGCCGAAAAGGAAGTCAGTTATCTTTATTTCTTGAAAGAAGATGAATGTTTCTTTCAGCAGTGTGTAAATGATCCCAAATGTCGCAAGTACAGCAACAGAGGTAACAGCGAGTAAGAGATGGGGAATGATTTTTCCGAAATGCTCTTTCTTCTTGGCAGCAGCAATGACATCGCGTGTCCGCATCTTTTCTGTCGGTTTAAATGAAGTCAATCGATGGACCTCCTACTTGAAAGTGTGATGGCTGCCCCTACAATGCGGGGCAGCCGAGAATGTTTATAGGTTGAATAGAGTTAGGTTATTATTTAATAGCATCTAATGTTTTACGTGCTTCTTCGTAGTCTGCATCAGGAAGTTGTACATAACCGACGGCTTCTGCCATTGCTGCCGAGTTGTCGATAACGAATTCCATGAAGTTACGAACTTCTTCTTTTTCTTTTACTGCTTCGTTACTAACATAAACGAATAGCGGACGTGAGAACGGTGTGTATTCGCCGGACTCGATTGTTTCAGCGTTCGGTTCAACACCATCGATCAATACTGCATTCAAAGCATCTTTGTTTGATTCATAATACGCATATCCGAAAAATCCGATTGCATTTTTGTCGCCTTTAATGCCTGTTACAAGGACGTTGTCATCTTCAGAAAGTGTTGCAGATTTTACAAGGTCAGTATCTTCTAAGACAACTTCATTGAAGTAGTCATATGTACCAGAATCTGTACCTGGTGAATAGAAGACGATTTCTTCTTCAGGCCAGCTAGGATCGATGTCAGACCATTTTTTTGCTGTTCCATCTTCTGCCCACATTTTCTTAAGGTCTTCAACAGTTAGTGAATCGACCCAAGTGTTTTCTTTATTAACAACGATTGTCAAACCATCGTTTGCAATTTTAAGTTCAGTGTAGTCAACGCCTGCTTCTTCAAGCTTAGTTTTCTCTTCATCTTTAATTGGACGAGATGCATTTGAAAAGTCTGTTGAACCAGCGATGAATTTCTCAAATCCGCCACCAGTACCAGAAACACCTACAGAAACTTTAACGTCTTTTTCAGCTTGTGCATATTCTTCAACAATCGCTTCCATGATTGGTGCAACTGTTGACGATCCGTCACCTGCTATACTACCGCTTAGTGCAGGAGTATCGCTATCGGAAGAACTGCTTCCGTCGGTATCTGTATTTCCTGTATCTGTACCACCACAAGCTGCTAGGAAAATCGAGCTTGCAAGTCCAAGTGTTGCTAGAAACTTAAAGTTCTTCATCTGTTGTTGTCCCCCTAAAGTGTGTTTTAACTACAACTCATATGATAGAGGTGAAATGTTGAGGATGTGTGAAGGCATTGTAAAGGTTTTGTAAATGGGGCGTGGGTCTATATGATTGGCGCGCTAGGTTATATGATCGGTCTTTTGACATGTATGGTTGGTGTAGAAATCATTCAAAAGAATGTGTATGTAAGTAGATATCCACATCACACAGTCATCCCTGGATGAATCTAGGGACTTCTGAGGATCAGAATTTCTGCCCTGATGAGTGATCCAACAATAGCTAGTTGACGTATACGTTACCGAAAACTGCGGTTTCATGGTCGCATTTTCTTCCTTACGGGTATAGTGTGCCATTGCCAATTATTTATCCACTGTTCGAATGATAAATCATTTTCTTCAAGATGAAATAACTTTTTCGAGCCGAACGTGGCCGTATAATTTCTTGGAGAATAGTCATCTTAATTGTCGAATTATATATTCAGATACCCATTACCCTAGCAGGTTAAACACCATTTCTATTGAATAACTAGATCGGTAATTTGGAATTTCTTCGTATGTCTATTTAAAATGGTAACTTCTGTAAACCTTCTTAAACGCAAAAAAAGGCAAGCCCTTGAGAGGGGCAGCCCGTATGAAGGTATAGGTTCATTCGAAAATATAATGCAATGCTTTTACAGCCTGATCGACCGTTTCGACGGTGGCGTTTGCTTTGCGGGATAATTCCTTCAGTGCGTGATGATGTGTTTCATTGCGAATAAGGATAAGTGGTTTGCCAAACGCGACGGCGGCACTCGCGTCCATGGCGGTGTTCCACTGCTTATATTTCTCCCCGAATAAAGCGATGACAAGATCGGCTTGCTTCATCAATAGCTCAGTGCGCAAATTGTTAAAGCTCGATGCCGCTGCATCTTTGGATATTGCATCTTGCTGCTTGCCTAGAATATCTTCCCCGATGTTATCAGAACGGTCGTGATCTTCCATGGGACCGACGAAATCGATTGGCAAATTAAGTGCCGCAACTTTCATCTTCACTTCCTCGCGCCATGAACTATGAATTTCCCCTGCTAGGTAAACAGTTAATCTCAACTAAATCCCTCCTAATCATTAGTCTTAATTGTAACATTGATATTCAAAATGTTGCTCACTAATGACCGAAAGTTTAGACTATACCTATAGAGATAGGGGGAATTTGGATGAAAACACTTTGGTATAACGGCACAATGTATACAATGGAACAAGAAGGCGGCCAAGTTGAGGCGCTGCTCACAGAAAACGGTAAGATTAGCGCAGTTGGTGCGTATGAGGATTTAAAAGTACTAGCAGATACTGCAATAGATTTACAAGGTACCGTTCTATATCCAGGATTCGTCGATAGTCATATGCATATGATTGGTCACGGCGAAAAATTACTAAGTCTGGACTTATCGGAGGCATCGTCCGCTGATGACATGATGGATATGCTGATGAATGCTCATCCTGATTTGAAATCAGACGAATGGTTTATTGGGGAAGGATGGAATGAAAACAATTTCCCAGATAAAAAGATCCTTACGCGACATGAATTGGATAAAGTGACGGATTCCCCTATGATTTTAAAACGGACATGCCGGCACGCGGCACTCGCCAATTCGAAAGCACTTGAGCTAGCAGGTATTTCAAAAGATACAGTAGATCCCGAAGACGGTGTCATTATGCGCGATGCAAGCGGGGAACCAACAGGCTACTTGAAAGAAGGAGCGCAGGAGATCGTGTTTGCCTTAATCCCGGAGCCGACGGAAGAATCATTGACACGGGCCTTACAGAAGTCAGTCGATGATTTGCTGTCACTAGGGCTGACAGGGGGAGTAACTGATGACCTTGGGTATTACGGTGACTACAAAAAACCGCTGCAAGCATTCAAGAACGTCATCGGCGAACAAAAGAAATTCCGTGCACATCTACTGCGACGGTCAACCGTTTTCAAGCAATTGATGGAAGAACAAGCCGTTTACAATGAACCTTGGATAGACCCTGGCGAGATGAAGTTTTTCATCGACGGAGCGCTTGGTGGTAAAACAGCCTTGTTAAGCAAACCGTATACGGATACGCCGAAAACGTCCGGTATGGCAGTCGTGACAGATGAGGAAATCGATGCACTGGTGGCGCTCGCACGAAAAAATGGGGAAGCGATTGCTGTCCATGTCATCGGGGATGCAGCCGTTGAAAAAGCACTCGATGCAATCGAGAAGTACCCGGTACCTACTGGCAAACACGATCGGCTTATCCATGTCAACGTATTGCGTGAAGATCTTGTCGAGCGAATGGAAAAACTACCGATTATCTTAGATATTCAACCGGTGTTTGTATCATCCGATTTCCCTTGGGTGATGGATCGTTTAGGGGGAAATCGTCTTAACTGGGCTTATGCGTGGGAAAAACTACTCGACCGCGGATTCATTTGCGGAGGTGGTTCGGATGCGCCGATTGAAGAGGTTGACCCATTACTCGGCATTTATGCAGCGGTGACACGGAGGAAGCCTGGGGAAAATCACGAAGGCTATTTGCCTGATGAAAAACTAAGCCGCTTTGAGGCAGTTGGTCTGTTTACGATGGGGAGTGCGGGCACAATTGGCAAAGAGGATGTCCGCGGTAAGATTGCGCCTGGATTTGATGCTGATTTCACTGTTCTCGACAGGGATTTATTCCACGTGGAAGAGGAAGAGATAGTAGATGCGAACGTTGTGATGACCGTTGTTGCGGGCGAAGTAATGTATAGAGGCTCATCAGCGGCAATCAATCATGAAGCTCCTCAAAACCTAGCTAAGAATGTGGTAAGCTAGAACCAACCAAGTAAAAGGGGTCTGACGAATGAAGAACATTTTCTGATCCTGTAAAAATGTTTGAGCACTTCGACGGTTACTTCGTCAAACACTTCCATATTGGAGAAGTCAATCGTGTGGAAGGTCAGCTGCATACAGGCACCGCACACGTCGTACAAAGTATGTTTCAAAAAAGAGAGGAAGAATAATTTATGAATGGACAAAATCGTGCAGATGTAACACCAGGCTTAAAAGTGGCGGTCATATTGAAAAAAGATCAGCGTTCGGGCGCTAAGACAGAGGGGGTCGTGAAAGATTTACTGACGAACTCAAGCTTCCACCCACATGGTATTAAAGTACGCTTGGAAGACGGACAAGTCGGACGGGTTTGTGAGATTTTATAACATATAGATAGTCATCACCAGTCTGCCATAGCCTATTAGGTTGTGGCTTTTTTTAGGGTACAGATATTTGGCGACTGTCACCATCATTTAAAGGGGGAGAATGGGTTGGAGAAAAAGAAAACAAGATTAGGGGATGTTGTTTTCGTTCTTATGATCATGGGCTTATTGTTGCCTTTTGTACTCATTGGAGCAGCCTACTTATGGTTTTCGGGGTTATCGTTTTTGCTACCGCTGCTGTTGTCACTTTATGTATCATTGGGTGTTGTGTTAGTAGTCATTGGTTTTAATCGGAAAAAGCATAAAAAGATAGTTTATCGCGTGATTTTTGCGGTGAATGCGCTTTTCCTCATTATTGCAATCCCAGGGATTTACGATAAAACAAGGCCGGTCCTTCAAGATGGCTATGTGGAAACGAATGCGTATGCACCTTTTAGTGCCAATACGAAAGCCGTGTCGCTAACCGAGCCTTCAACGTTGAAGTTAGAGGACAATCTCCCGATCCTTGACGGAGCAACTGCTCTATACCCGATGTATTCTGCTTTCGCACAGGCTGTGTACCCTGAAAAAGAGTATGATCAGTTCAATAGTGAAGTGATGTCGAATCGCACGGGGGAAGCTTACAATAACCTAATAAATGGTAGGGTTGATATTGTTTTCGCGAACGCCCCATCTGACCATCAGTCGGCGATGGCAAAACGATTAGGAAAAGAGCTAGAATTAACGCCAATTGGGAAAGAGGCTTTCGTATTTTTTGTAAATGAAAAAAGTCCTGTAAAGAATTTGACAGTTGATGAGATCAAAGGAATTTATTCGGGGACAATCCAAAATTGGAAAGAGGTAGGCGGGAAGAGGAAATCGATTCGTGCCTTCCAACGGCCTGAGGATAGCGGTAGTCAGACGGCTCTTCAACTTTTTATGGACGATGTGCCGATTATGGATCCGCCTGTCGAGGATATTGCATCATTGATGGGCACAGTTATCGATCAAGTGTCTGATTATAAAAACTATAACAATGCCATTGGCTATACGTTTAGGTATTATTCTACAGAAATGACGGAAAACAATGCGATCCGTTTACTCAACGTGAATGGTGTTGAACCAACGAAGGAAACGGTTCGTTCGGAAGAATATCCGATTACGAACGAGTTATATGCCGTGACTGCAGGTAGCGATAATCCGCATATCCAAGAATTCATCGATTGGATTTTGTCGGAGCAAGGACAGGAGCTTATTGAGAAGACGGGGTATGTACCGATTCAGTGATGAAAAGAACTAGCAACTATATGAGTCGAACTAATGATTAGTGCATACCCGAGCGCCGAACGTTGTTGGTAGGATTCTTTATTTCAACATATATATTTTAAACTCTGCCACAGCCTGTGAGGTTGTGTTTTTCATTTGGAAATAGCGATAGGACGGACGATGGTCCAATCCGATAAGTTGAATATTACTAGTATAATGAATTTAAACACATTATTAATTCCTCACAAAGAGGGCTTATACTGCACTTAATTAATCTATTTTCAAGTTTTTTAAAACGTAGTTTTATCAACTAATATTTTAGGAGGAATCATAGTGAAAAAAATTGTACTCATTACATTTGCCTTCATATTTATTCTTACTAACAACGCTTTGGCACATACAGAGTTAGACACGTCTTCTCCTGAAAATGGAGGGATTGTTACAGAGGAATTGCGTGAAATCGTCTTAACCTTCGAAGGGAAAATAGAGCAGGGCGGTACGTTAGAAGTAAGTGATTCAAATGGTCAGTCTATCCCTGTTGAAGATATATTCATTGAAGACACGCAAATGACAGGTAGCCTTCCAAACGCCTTAGTAAATGGAGACTATACTGCAGTTTGGAACATTATTGGTGCAGACGGTCATCCGATTCAAGGAGAGTTTTCTTTTACCGTAATTGTTCCAGGATCTGAAATGCCGGCTGAAATTGAAGATAATTCACAGGATGCAAGCCAAGATGGAGCACCTCTGGAAGATGTCGAAGATACTAAAACAAATGAACAAAGCCAATTACCTTCGTACCTCATTCCTGTAATCGTTATTGGACTAGTTGCAATCATTGTAGGGATTTTTGTAGGGTTAAGGAGAAAAAATAGTAAATGATAATGGTAGTTGTTAGTGAAACTCTTTTATATCTTTGTGTGTCGCTTCTTTTAGGTAGTTTCCTGATAGCCCTTGTGCCGAGTTCTCACAGGCCAGAGGTAAACATACCGAGAGCAGTACAAATCATCGCTACAATCGGCATCGCGGTTTTCTCATTCGCGCCTGTTTTAGTGTTAATCATGTATCTGTATGAGCATATGGGCTTTTCTGGAGCGTTCAAAAGAGTTCTTCTTACGTTTGAAGTGGGCAAGGCGTGGATTTTTATTTTTCTCGTTGTCAATATACTGTTCATTTTTATCGTTTGGTTTGATGATCGCCAGAAACCTGTTTACTCATATATAGGAATCGTTTTTGTTGTCATGTTAATTATGGGGATTGGTTGGGCAAGTCACGCTAGCTCTTTAGATCAAGTCAAAGGATTCTTAACGCATATAGGCCATTTTACAGCAGTGAGTATTTGGGTAGGAATTCTGCTGGTTGTTAGCTGGTTTTCAAAAGATCACTCCAACTGGTTGAATTTCTTAAAATGGTTTTCACCTGTTGCTATTAGTTGCTTCCTTATCATTACTGCATCAGGGATAATATTAATGACATTCGGAGTGGAGCTTACTGAATACACAAATGTATGGATGTTGCCGTATGGTCAATTATTGTTACTAAAACACCTAACGATTATTCCGTTACTGGTATATGCAGGGATCAACAGCATACTCATAAGAAAGAAGTTACTTAAAGATCAGGACTTCAATCCAATCCCGTGGACAAGAGTGGAAAGTGTACTCATCCTAGTCATTTTTTCGATAACGGCTGCATTGGGCCAACAATCACCGCCTAGCGGAAACACATTGAAAAGTGAAGGACCTTCAAAATTATTCAGATTCTTTTATCAAGGACAGTTTCAGCAGGGAATGAATGTCGAACTTGTAGCAAATGCCACAGGTCTTTCTCTTCTATTGTTAGCAATTCTTTTCGTCTCTTTAACTGTGTACTCATTTCTCATGAAAGCCCCGCTGATCGTAACATTCATCTTGAGCATTCTTTTCGTCTTTTCAAGTTACTTAGCATTAATTCTAAGTATTCAATAAAAAAGCACGAGGTAGCTGACATAGCTGCCTTTTTTTCGTTAGAATATAGGATATTAGTGGTACTTTCGTTGAAGTAGAAGGACTGGAGGTAAGTCGAATGAATATAACGGAAATGTTAGGAATCAAACACCCGATTATCCAGGCGCCCATGGCGGGAGTAACGACGCCGGAGTTTGTATCAGCGTCAGCGGAGGCGGGGATACTTGGATCGATCGCTGCTGGATATCTGTCTGCGGAGGAGACGCGGAAGTTCATTCGCAAAGTGAAAAGTCTTACCGGGAAGCCATATGCTGTGAATTTGTTTGTTCCGGAAAAGGTGGAGCCTAGTGAAGAGCAATTGCGGCAAGCGTATTAGGCACTCAAACCGATTGGAATTGAACTCGGGTTGTCTTCTTGGAATACACCGTTTTCAAAAACGGAATTTGAAGCACAAGTTCAGGTATTAATAGAAGAAGGTGTGAAGATTTGTTCATTCACTTTCGGTCTACCGAATGAAAAAACTTTGCGATTATTAAAGAAAAACAATATCTTCTTAATCGGGACAGCGACAACAGTGGAAGAAGCAAAACTGTCGGAGCAGTTCGGAATGGATGCGGTTGTTGCGCAGGGAAGTGAGGCGGGCGGTCATCGCGGGTCTTTTTTCGGTGAATTTAGAATGACAAAACTAGATGAATTGATTCCCGACGCAGTTAAATCCGTCAAAATTCCAGTCATTGCGGCAGGTGGTGTAGCAAATAAAAAAATGATGGATGATATGATTTCTGCCGGAGCACAAGCTGTCCAAATTGGAACTGCCCTCCTTGCAACTGATGAAAGCGGCGCACATCCGCTGTATAAACAGGCCGTTTTAGAAACTCAAGAAGGCAGTACAATTTTAACAAAGGCATTCTCCGGTAAAACAGCACGTGGAATCAGCAACCGGTTTATAATCGAAATGGCAGAAAGCGCAATTGCACCGTACCCATTTCAACATGAGTTGACAAAAGAAATTCGAAAAGTAGCCGCGTTGCAAGGAAAACCTGAATTCATGTCGCTATGGGCAGGTGAAAATGTACATCTCAGCAACGCTGGAAAAATAAATGCAATTATTGAACAATTTTGCTAGCAACTTCGTCCTTTAGCCATTCAGATTTGGTACACTATGTATAAAAGCGGCGGTGGATTACATGCGGAAATATATTGGAGAAATAGGACTTATCATAACAGCAATCATTTGGGGCAGCGGGTTTGTGGCAAGTGCCGTCGCATTGGAACACTACACGCCGTATCAAATTCTGGCGGGACGATTTTTAATAGGTGTACTCATTTTAGCAATCGTCTTTCATAAACGGCTGAGGTCGATAAAAAAAAGCACACTCATAAAAGGATCAATCTTAGGCATTTTCCTATATATCGCTTTCGTTCTTCAAACGGTGGGCCTTCAATTTACCACACCATCGAAAAATGCATTTTTAACCGCAGTCAATGTGGTAATCGTCCCTTTCATAGGGTTTGTCATCTATAAGAAGAAAATAGACATCTTTGAACTCAGCGGAGCAATTTTGGCAATCATTGGAGTTGCGGTATTGTCACTTAAATTTTCTTCTGAAATCAACATTGGGGATATGTTGACGTTATGTTGCGCTGTGGCGTTTGCATTCCATATTTTTTACACTTCGAAGTTTGTAAAAGAGGAGGATCCTGTCCAGCTGACAATTATTCAAATGATGGCAGCGGCAATCATTGGATGCACTGTAATCATTTCTAAAGGAGAAACGACCTTTTCTGTGGAAACGGAGGGGTTACTGCCGCTTCTTTACTTGGCGGTATTCTCCACGACAATTGCATTTTTGTTGCAGACAATGGCTCAGCAATTCATAACAGAAACGAAGGCTGCAATTATCCTATCCACCGAATCATTTTGGGGTATGGCATTTTCTGTAGCCATTTTAAGTGAAGTGATGACTGGTAAAATGATCATCGGTGCAATTCTTATCCTTGCTGCAATTATCATCTCGGAAACAAAGTTCCGTTTTCTGAAAAAGAAGAAGTTGATTGAAGAAAATTAGATAGTTCACTGATTCTACTAACTATGAAACTCCCTCGACTGAAATCACGGGTGTTCTTGGCTTAAACATAAAAGGAGGTTTCATAAATGGAAACAAAGCAAAATGTAGGCGGGCTTAATTTTAAGTGGGATCTTGATAATGGACGGTTCATGTTTGAGGAGGAGGATTCCATTATTTTTTGGATTTCTTCGGCCATGGAATCATTTTTCGACACGATCGAAGAAATTTCAGGTGAAGAAGCGTCCTGTTTAGTTTTTGAGACTACAGGATATCGACAAGGAGTCGGGGTAGGGGATTATTTTCAGAAAATGAAGGATGTAAGTGTAGAAGAGGCATCGGCTTTAATTACGAATACGTATGCCTCTGCAGGATGGGGTCAAACAATAATTGAAAACTTGAACCGTGAATCAAAAACGCTGACTGCTAAATTTAAAAATAGTTGGGAGCATAAAATAAATATAGCGCAAGGTAGGAAGGTGGGGAGTAACTTTATCCCGGCTCACTTTGCAGGTATCTTTACTACTATGTTTAACACGAATATGTGGTATAAAGTGATACACTACCAATCAGAAGGATATGAATACACGGAAGTAGCGTATTTTGAGTCTGATGTAACTGCGAATAGTAATATTCATCAGCTATCCAGAAAAAAGGAATCCGATGCCATTTTGCAATTGGAGGCTTTAGTAGAAGATAAAACGCGTGATCTGACAGAACTTATAAAAGAAATTTCTTCACCAATTATACCTGTTCATGATGGAGTCGTCGTAGTGCCTCTAATCGGACGATATGATGAAGACCGTGCCGAAGCGTTAGTTGAAAGAGTATTAGCTAATTTACCTTCATATAAGGTGAAATACCTGATATTGGACTTAACGGGACTTCATAAAGAAATTAGTAATTATACGGCACGCCTTATCGAAAAGATTGTAGCTACTGCTAGACTGATTGGAACAGAAACGGTGCTCGTAGGAATTTCTCCGCAATTAAGCACCGCTATCATCCAATCAGGCGTAGAATTGTCTAAAATTGACTGTTTCCAAACGCTTCAACATGGGATTCACTATTCATTAGGGCAACTGGGAAGAAGAATAATCTGAGTTACTTAGTTAAGAAGGTAAGTTCAATTCAAGAATTTCGGTGGGGAGCGTTGAGTATATGGAAACACGTATCGTTGAAGTCCAGGAATTCGCAGTGACAGGCTACGGGCTGAAAGGGCCGCTTTCTGAAATTCCGGGTAAATGGGATGTGTTGAATGCAGAAATTGCAGAGCAAGGTGTCTTGGCAGAAGAATCATTCGGACTTTGCCTGTCGATGAAAGGTGGAGAAATCCACTATATTGCTGGCGTCAAATCTCATCTTGCCGAAGGTTTTTTGGACACAGAAGCAGCTGTAGTTCCAGCTGGCAAGTTTATTGTAGCCAAGGTTGAAGGTGGAGTTTCCGAGATAGCGACCGCGTTTAACAATATTATGAAAATAGACGGTATTCAACTGCGAAATTCTTTCAGTTTTGAACGTTATATTCATCCTGAAGGCTCGAATGGGTATGACATTGAAGTTTGGTTGCCGATTGAGTGATAGTAAGGGCAGCTAAAGAATAATGTATACAGAAGAGATTACGGAGTGTTCCGGGGGTCTCTTTTTTATTTTTGAAAAATTTTGAATTTCGATTGACAATTAGTAACATAACCCAGCACTATGAATGGAAGGGGTGGTGAGGTACAAAGTGATAGAGATTTATAAAAGGACATGGATTTTCGGTTTAATCATCGGGATAGGGATTGCTCTTTTTTGCATTTTGTTTTATTTCATCAGTTATACAAGTTTCAGGGAAAATGGGGATGTATTAATCATAACCGGTTTGGCTGCATTGTTTTCAATTGGAGCAGGGTTTCATTTCAAAAGTGTGCATGAGAAATTACTCAAAGAAACAAGCGAAATACCAGAAAGTACGTTGAGCTTGGAGGGTTTAAACGAGCTGATTCTTGAGCGAATTCCTTCTTTTTTGCTCAAAATGTATAACGTTGATTCAAATGGCAATCCACTGTTTGTCATTGAACCATCCAAAGGTCAATTGTTAAGATGGCTTACATTTTTCGAACTATTTGAGAAGGGATTAATCATTCCGGTGCACTATGACATCGTAGATATGAACGGACAACTGCTAGCAACAATTACAATCAGAAGTAATATAAAACGTGACGAACTTACCTTAAATGAACCTGATGGTACAGTAATGGCCACTTACATACAGAAACATTGGACAGCAAAACTCAAAAATCAAGGAATTTTGTATCATGCGGATGGTTCGGTTTGGCGAGAGCTTGAAGCAAAAGCAATTGCGGGCGACATCGATGTAAAAGATGAGGAGGGGCGTATGACGGCTAAATACCGCTTTGGTATTTTCCCATATACAATGAGACCAGTTTTTCAAAGCGATGCCCATCATGAGCATGTTCAGTTCGGGTCACACATTTCTTCGGATGAAAAGCTGGCCTATACGATGATATTTTTCTTGTGGCTCAAAGGGTAATTTAATTCTCTTTTATGTGTTGACTCTTACGTTACGTCATACTTTATAGTTAGTTTTGAAGGGGGGCTAGAAGCGATGAAAGTGAAAGAAGTATCGCAGTTGACCGGTGTTAGTGTGCGCACACTTCATCATTATGATGACATCGGTTTGTTAACGCCGGACTGTACAACAGAAGCAGGGTACCGGCTTTACTCGGACGATAACTTGGCGACGTTGCAGCAAATTCTGTTCTTTCGCGAACTTGGCTTCTCTTTGAAGAAGATTAAGGAACTGCTTACGAATCCTAGGTTTAGTCGTCAGGAAGCTTTTGAAATGCAGCGTACAATGCTACTTGAAAAGAGACTTAAGCTTGACGGTATGATTGAAACGATTGAGAAGACAATTCAGCATGAAAGAGGGGAAATAGCAATGACGAATGAAGAGAAGTTTAAAGGGTTTGACTTCGGTGAGAATCCATATGAACAAGAAGCAAGGGGCCGTTGGGGTGACGAGGCGGTTGATGAATCGAATAAGAAAGTTGCACAGTTTGGACCAGAATTAGGGGAGGAAATGAACCGTATTTACTTCAGCTTGGCGAAAATACGTCATATGGATCCATCTTCTGATGAAGCGCAGGCTGGAATTGGTGAATGGTTTACTTTTTTGAATAAGATGGGAAGCTATTCATTGGAAGCATTCCAAGGTCTTGGTGAAATGTATGTTGCGGATGAAAGGTTCACAAAGAATATCGACCAGTTTGGCGAAGGGCTTGCGGTGTTTATGAGGGACGCAATGGTGGTTTTCGCCGGGAATAAATAGAACTCAATACAGTTAATGCAGCGGGGACAATTTGTTCGTGCTGCTTTTTTTTGAGTGGTAATAGGGTTTACAAGCTCAATCACCATCGCTATGATTGCAAGGAAATTTGCGGACAAACAAGTATTGAGCAGTAATTAATGTTAATTGTTAATTGCTTCGGAAACCGAATGATTAAAATAGATGAAACTCCATCGCTCGTTTCGACGTATAATAGATATAGATATAAAAAAATCCTTAACTGTCTTGAATTCCCGTTACCCTGTAGGTCCCGGGTCGTAGACAGTTTCCATCCGCAGCCGGTTTTATTTGCTGACCGAAATGCACATAATGGATATAAGAGAACGGCAAGGGGTTGGGTACAGTGAAGAAATTCATCTATATCGTGCTGACTGACACAGGAACCCTGCTGTCAAAAGCGATTGGGATGTACACGGGGAAAGAGTTAAATCATACATCGATTGCATTCGATAATGAGCTGATTGAAATGTACAGTTTTGGGCGCAAACAGCCGCATAATCCTTTCGTCGGAGGGTTTGTGAAAGAAAGCGCATCAGAAGGAATATTTCGGCAAGCAACGTGTGCAGTTTATCGCTGTGAAGTCACAGCGGAGGACTATATACGGATGCTCGATAAAATCCGTTTGATTGAACAGGAAAAAGAACTTTATAAATATAATTTTATCGGATTATTTGGTGTTGCCGTAAATAAAGGAATTCAGCGTGAGCATGCATTTTTCTGTTCGCAATTCGTGGCGATGGTTGTAAATGAAGGCAATTTACAAATGTTCAATATCGCACCAAGTTTAGTGCAACCGCATCATTTCTCGCAGCTTCCTTGTTTGGAACGTTTGTTTGAAGGAGATTTACAAACCTATTTGAATCAGACGAGAAATCAGCAGGAGCAAGAGCGCGCACCTATCCGTATGGGAATGTGGAAAAGTTTGGCGTTCCGATTGCTTGCCTAAATAAACATATATTTAGTATGAGAGCACTTCTAACTAACGGGAGTAGCTCTCTTTTTTCACTTAAATTTACTCTGTGAAACTACTAACGGGGGAAGGAGTGATTAAGTTGGATGAAGAAATGAAGAGCATTCTAAAAAGAGTAACTGATCTAGAAGGGAAAGTCGACTCGTTAAAACGGCAACTAGCGGACATGAAACCCGCAACAAGTTTCACTACGGAGGAAGTGAAAAAGGTACATTTGGCCTCCGTAATGGAACGCTTGCCTAAGCAGCCAGTTAGGGATGAAAATCCGAGTCAGCAAAAAGTTAGGAAAGAGTTCAATCTTGAGAAAGCATTAAGCAACTGGCTTCCGCGTGTATTTATGTTTATTTTACTGCTTGGTGTCTTATGGGGACTGAAAGTTGGAATGGATAATGGGTTTATCACCAATCCAGTACGAGTCGTAATGGGTTACGCAGGAACGATTTTGCTCTACTTTCTAGGGATGCGCTACTACAATGGTGGAAAAATAGGGTTTGGTCTAACATTGCTTGGCGGTTTTATCGGGCTCGGAATCTTGACCACATTTGCGGCACATCTTTTATATGGTTATTTAAACTTTACGATCGCATTTACAATAGGTGTAGCATACATCATTGCAGGACTAGTTTTGTCGAGAAAGATGAAATCAGAAACGCTAACCATTTTTTCAGGAATAGCAGGTTTTTTACTTCCATTTTTATTGGAAGGGGAGGGTGCTACTGCCGTTCAATTCTGTTCATACATCCTAATATTATTTCTATCACTGTTTTATGTATCCCTTAGTCAAAAACAAAAGTATAGCTTCTATATAACATTCTTCTTATTCCATGTAACACTACTGGTTTTCACACTTCTTGAAGGTGTAAATGCGGAGGCGTCCGTACTAGTAGTGACGGTGCTCATTCAGCATGGTGGGATTCTATTCTTCTATTTTAAAAATCGTATTTCAAGAGATGTTTTCTCAGAAGCACTCCTTTACTCCAATTTTGTCTTTACGATGGGCTGGATAAAGTTGCTTGACCAAATGCAAGAAGTCGCTGTGTATGGCATGTTGGCAACATTATATATTGCACTTGCAGTGTATTCAATTTGGAAGAAGGACCATGTGTTGCGTGGAATTCTATCCGCAGTTGCGGTACTTGCGGTCACTGTTTTCATCCTATCCTTCAATATGGAAGATGAACGTGTTGTGTTAATGTTGCTGCTATTAAATGGGGCGATTGGAATAGGGGTCGGTTTGCGTTATGACACGCTTCGGACAATTGTTACAGGTTCAGTAGTTTACTTATTCACGATACCTGTAGTTCTGACATCGATACAAATAAATGGATTTTGGTCTTTGGAACATGCAGTTTGGCTTATTTTTATCGGGACAATCGGTTGGATATTTTATTCGCTATACCGATTTGAACCAACTATTTTAAAAGGGAAAACGATATTGATTGATAAAAGTTTGATCATCGCTCAAGTGTTTGTTCTTCTATATATTTATGAGCTGACAAAGTTAGGGCTAGATAATGTCTATGTATCGTTTGAAACAGGCATTCATATTCAAAGATTTGTGTTGCTTGTGGTGCTAATCGCAATGTATAACGTCTATAAATGGAGTAAGGGCCTGTACTTGACCCATGCAATAGTCATTCTATTTCTAGTAGCAAGTTTAGGAATGCTGCTTCAAGGTTTAGGTTCTTTTTATAACCAAGGCGAGTTTTTGTTTAACTTCTTCGTGCAGCTAGCTTATGGAGCGACCTTAACGGTTATGATTCGGGCAATGATAAGGGAGCGTTTCTATTTAACTTTAAAAGAGCTGAAGTTTGAGACACCGCAGCTAGCTGTTTTTATGCAAGTTATTTATTTTATCTTCATAAATAAATGGTATTTTGCATTCACGAAAGCCTATGAGTGGGATTTGGACTATGTTTTATTCGCGCATACATTCCTGCTATTCGCATTTGCATTCCTGTCAATAAGTCTAGGGGGGAAATTGAATTGGAAATATGTTAAAGTCTTCGGTGCTGTACTCCTGGTTGTTTGTGTACTCAAGCTTTTCATCGTAGATTTGTCGAGTATTTCCATTCTAGTTCGTGCGATTTTGTTTATTGTCATTGGCGTTGTTGGGCTGCTTTATTCCAGAACGTTATTGAAGGACTAGTAAGCAAAACGGGTTTCGACAATACTTACGATGTATTGCGTTTGTCGCAATTCCTGCTAAAACGTGCGATAATAAGGAAAACAGTGAAGTAAGGATGACAATATGACAAAAACAGTCGATTTACAAGTAAATGCAAGAAATATTGCAGATTTCAAAAAAGGCTATCCGCTAATTCTAAAAGATGCGATTATTAATGCCAACGTTCTTACAACGGAAGGCACTATCGTTCGATTAGTGGATAAAGACCGTCGATTTGTTGCAAAAGGGTATTACGGTTTGCAAAACAAAGGCCTTGGTTGGGTATTGACGAGGAAAGAGGAAGAAGAAATTGATTTCGATTTTTTCGAATCTAGAATCGCAGCAGCACTTGCGAGACGTGAAGCGTTATTCGCGGATGCCTATACGACAGCTTTCCGCGTATTCAATGGAGAGGGCGACGGTATCGGCGGCCTGACAATCGATTATTTCGATGGCTACTTTATGGTGAGTTGGTATAGCGAAGGAATTTATTCGCTCAAGCATCATGTTTACAGCGTGTTCGATAAAATCATTGATTACAAAGGGATTTATGAGAAGAAGCGCTATGATACCAAAGGCGGATACATCGAACAGGATGATTTCGTTAAAGGAGAGCAAGGCGATTTTCCGATTATCGTCAAAGAAAATGGTATGAATTTCGCGGTCAACTTGAATGACGGTGCAATGACTGGAATTTTCCTTGATCAGCGTGATATGCGTAAAGCGATTCGTGACAAGTATTCTGAGGGTAGAAATGTCTTAAATACGTTCTCGTATACAGGTGCATTCTCTGTTGCGGCAGTCCTTGGTGGCGCGATGAAGACGACAAACGTCGACTTGGCGAAGCGCAGCAATGCAAAAACGATTGAGCAGTTCAGTGTAAACGGGATCGATTATGAACAACAGGATATTAAAATAATGGACGTCTTCGATTATTTCCGTTATGCAAAACGAAATGATTTGAAGTTCGATCTAGTTATTCTAGATCCGCCAAGCTTTGCCCGTACTAAAAAATATACGTTCAGTACTGCGCAAGACTATCCAGCATTGCTAATGGAAGCAATTGCGGTTACCGAGAAAAACGGCATCATTGTTGCGTCAACGAACAACGCGAGTTTCGGTATGAAGAAATTCAAAACGTTCATCGAACAGGCATTCAATGAAGCAGGGTCTAGGTACAAAATTCTTGAGGAATCGACATTGCCAAAAGATTTCCGGACCAACCGTGATTACCCAGAATTCAATTATTTGAAAGTTGTTATTATACAGAAAACGAAATAAGTTAAGAATAGAGAAGCCGTGCCGAGGTTAACTTGGTACGGCTTTTCGCATGCGAAAAAAGAGGATAAAGCCTGTCAATCGAGAATAGATAATGGTAGAGATTGAATGGGGTGGGAATGTGACTGAGGCGATTTTACACGGAATCATTCTGGCATTCGGCTTGATTGTTCCGTTAGGAGTCCAAAATGTGTTCGTATTCAATCAGGGAGCGTTGCAACCTACATTTATGAGGGCCATGCCGGTTGTCGTCACAGCGGGGATTTGTGACACGCTCTTGATTGTGGCGGCGGTATCAGGCGTTTCACTTCTAGTATTGACGTTCGCCTGGTTGGAAAATGTTGTTTTTAGTATTGGAATTCTTTTTTTACTCTATATAGGTTTTGTTTTATGGAGAAGTGACACGATGTCGATGAAGGTAGATGGAGAGCGGTTTTCAACTAAGAAACAAATCATCTTTGCAGCGTCGGTATCTTTAATGAATCCTCATGCAATCCTCGACACGATTGGAGTTATCGGGTCAAGTTCACTGAATTACGCGGGGAATGTACGAATGGCATTCACGCTGACGACAATCATCGTTTCGTGGCTTTGGTTTTTCGGGCTTGCAACGGCCGGGCGCTATTTCGGGAAGCTGGATTCGACAGGCAAGCTGATGGCGTTGTTGAATAAAATCTCTGCTTTAGTCGTCTGGGGAATCGCTGTGTATATGGCAATCAGATTGGTCGAAAATATGATGTGAAAAGCCGTACTGGTCATGACCAGATACGGCTTTTCACGTGGAATCAAAGCTCATTGAGTTCCGCATTCAACTTCTTCGCCTGGCTTCTGAAATACAGATAGAAAGAAGACCAAAATACTGAGTAGGATACAATGAATAATCCCAATGCGAGTAAAAAGCTTCTTAATGTAAATGGAACCCAACCGATTCCAAATGCAAGAACGAAATACAGAATTACCACTGTCGCAAAATGCAGTGCGGTTTGTTGGGACAATCGTAAATCGACATTTTCAAAAAAGAGTGGCGTAACTGTGAAAAACCAGCCGCAGAAAATGGAGCCGAGCGAGTTTTTCAAGAATAATTGTCCGTCCAGCATATCTATATCACTGAATAACACAACTGAATTGGTCAGAATCACAGCGATGAATGCACCGAAGAAAACACCGATGATGCTTCTGTATAAGAAGGTTTTCATTCGCTTTTCCTCCTGTTCATTTTCAAGGAATCTTTAATGGAATTGACGTATGTCCTAGAAACATATTCCTTTGCCCCCGACTTGAAATACAGACATAATGTTCCGTTAAATGAAGCTTCAAAACGGCTCATTTCATGGAGATTGGCAATAACTGATTTGGATAGCCGTACGAATTTAGTCGAAGGAAGTATAGCTTCTAGTTCATATAACTTTTCTTTTAATTTAAAGGAACCGGCAGTAGTCACGGCGACAACGCTGTCTTTTTCAGTATGGAAATAATGGATATCACTCGGCTTCAAAATGTGCTGCATATCGCCGTTTCTACCAACAAGAAAATCCGTATCCTGACCTTTGATAAAATCAAGAATTTCTTGCACGGAATCGTCCAGTTCCGGGCATTCAATCGTCACTTTGGTTTCTTCGTAATCACGATCAATGTTCAATGATACTTTCATTGCGAGACACCCCTCTCGACAATAGTTTATCTGTTTACGCAAGTCTGTCAAATGCGTCTTTTTGTTGAAAAACTGACAACGAACAAAGCGGTAATGGCAAGACAACAAATATAGGCGAAGGAAATGAGCGTGCCGCTGTCAAAAATAAGTCGGTCATTCCAAATGGCAATGAACAACGTATTCATATGATAGAGCGGATTGAAATCGGCAATGACTTGGATGAATTTCGGCATCATATTGATTGGAAGCGTAAATCCTCCAGTGAAGATGACAACTTGGAAAATGACAATGGAGAATACCAAAGCACTTTTCACCTCGTTGAAAAAAGCGTAAATGGCAGAAGCAATTAGGAGAAGAGCGGCATTGAGTACGATGAAAAATCCATAGGCTGTGATGAAATTCAATACATGGAACTGCAAATCATACACAAGCATACCGATTGCATAAATGAATAGGTAACCGAAACTTGTAATTATGATGGAGCGAACGATACTTGATAGCAAAAGTGTATTTTTAGAAACAGGTGAGAGTCTGATTCGCTTTTCGACACCCGTTGCACGATGCGTCACTTGGTCGAACCCGAAAGCAAAAAATACGGTGGTGAATGTTATTAGTAAAATAAACGATGGTGTATACGTTTGTGCATAACTCAAGTTACCTGCGTATGTCTGATCTCCATACAATTGCCCCAGGAAAATGTACGTTACTGGCGGCACGATAATCGTGAAAACCAAATAAAACAATTCTCTTGAAAACATGAGTAAGTCGTACTTTAACTGTGTCGCTAACATATTTTCTCCCCCCTTATATGGATACTTTATCAAGATAAAATGCATTGACGGATGTATAGCCTGTTTCTAAAATACCTTCTGTTGTATCGAAGATTTCATTTACTCCATTATCAATAAGCATCACCTTATCGCAATACAATTCAATTTCATCCATATTATGTGTCGTTAAAATGACCGTCCCGCCCGTACGATTGTTATAATCGGTAATGTACGTCCATAAAATATTGCGCATATGTGGATCAAGCCCCGTCGTTGGTTCATCCAAAATTAGGAGCTTGGGTTGCGATAAAAAAGCGATGGCCAAACTCACAATCTGTTTCCAACCGCCGGAAAGTTTATCGAAATACTTTTTACGATGTGGTTGTAACTTGAAATCGGCAATGATTGTTTCAATGTCGATGGGCGATTTGTAATACGCTTTAAATAACCGCAGCAGCTCCTGCACCTTCAGTGTCTGATAGAACTGTGTCGGCTGCAGTACAACGGATATTTGTTTTCGAACTCGTTCCAGCTTGTTAGTTGAGAGTGCCTTTATATCTTCATTGAAAACGTACACTGTTCCGGCGTCATATTGTTTAATCGTCATAATGATTTCAAGAAATGTAGATTTACCGGCCCCGTTCTTTCCGATAACCCCGATGATTTCACCTTCTTGTGCTTGAAAATCCAAACCTTTTAAAACAGCATTTGCTCCGTAAGCTTTTTTCAAATTGCTAACCTTGATAATTGTCATTGCAATCCCTCCGTCTGAAAATTCTTTGTAATCAAAGTGTATGATGAAAGGGCCTTATTGTCTGCGGGATTTCGGTGACTGGCAACAAATTGAAGGTGACTTGCAGTAAAATAAGGATGAAATGCATTCGATTTTTGAGAAAATCCAAAGGACATAGCTATTTAAATAGAGAATAAGTAATGAAGAGGGGATGAAGTGGATGAATTCATTGAAGCCGAAAAAGCGCAGTAAGATACGTATATTTTTCGGGAAGAAAGTGTATCGGTTGAAACGGTATTCAGAGTGGTACATGGACGGGAAAAAGTATGCAATGAAGCGGTCGGTGGAGAAATTGAACCATGTTGTTTTCAAACACCGAACGCCGCTACTTCGTCAACTGAAAGATGTCGAGATGGAATTACAAACCAATAAAATTAAGAATTTGAAGATAGCAGCAAAACGATTGAACGGAATTATACTCAAGCCAGGACAAACATTTTCCTATTGGCGCTTGATAGGAAATACGACGAAGCGCAAAGGGTACGTCGAAGGAATGATATTGCATTACGGGCAAGTGACGACTGGAGTTGGTGGGGGTCTATGTCAGTTGTCAAATCTGATATATTGGATGACGCTTCACACACCGCTTACGCTTACTGAACGCTACCGCCACAGTTACGACGTCTTCCCGGATTCAAAACGAAATCAGCCGTTCGGCAGTGGTGCTACATGTGCCTATAACTATCTTGATTTACAACTAAAGAACGAAACGAGTGAATCGTATCAGCTTATCATCTATCTGACGGACACTTCGCTCGTCGGTGAATGGCGTGCGTCCACGGTGGCGAATCGAACCTACAAAGTGTACGAAAAAGACCACAGTTTCACGCGTGAATCATGGGGTGGATATGTGCGCCATAATACGATTTACAGGAAAGCGTACAACCTGAACGGCGAACTCATCGATGACGAATTCATTACAGAAAACCATGCGATTACGATGTATGAACCATTTTTGTCAAATGAGGAGTGTTGAATATGTTAGGACTGAACAAAGGTGAAGTCAGATTAGTAGCGCATGCTACTGACTGGGAAGAAAAGTTCATTGAGGAAAAAGAATTATTAAGCGAGGCCATTGGAATGCAAGTGGTGGATATCGAACATATGGGAAGTACTGCCATCAAAGGAATTGCCGCGAAGCCGATTCTAGATATTCTTGTCGGTGTTCGATCAATGGATGATGTAGCGAAATTTGATAAAAGGAGATTGAAAGAAGCTGGTTATTACCATCTTGGTCGTGTGGAATTAGAGGGGAAAGTTGTTTACGCTAAGTTTACAAACCTAGAGGATCTGACAAAAACGCATGTCCTTCATATTGTAGAATATGGCGGTGATTGGTGGCAGAAACATACATTCTTCAGGGATTATTTAAATGAACACCCCTACGTTGCGAAACAATATGAAACGTTGAAGAAAGAATTGGCCGCAACGTATCCGGATAATGAAAGTTTGTATACTGAAGGGAAGTTATGTTTTGTCGAAGATGTAATAGGCAGGAAAAAAACCAGGCCATTCATTATTAATGAGGGGAATTTGCAAGTTCGTGAATTGGAAAGGGTTGATAAGGTACTTCTCTCGAAATGGCTTTCAGATCCAGAAATCCTACAGTACTATGAAGGACGTGACAATCCATTTAATCTTGAAAAAGTGGAACAGCAATTTTTTGAAACTGAAGAGAATGTGACTAGATGCCTGGTTGAACTTAGCGGAATTCCAATCGGTTATGTCCAGTTTTACATAGTTGACGGAGATGAGAGAGAAGTCTATGGCTTTGGCGATTCGGCGGAGCTGATCTATGGCATGGATCAGTTCATAGGAGAGTCAGCTTATTGGAACAAAGGCATCGGAACGGAGCTCGTCCAAGCGATGGTGAAGTACTTACTTGAAGAAAAAGGTGCGGACCGGATTATAATGGACCCGCAAATATGGAACGTACGGGCAATACATTGTTATGAAAAATGTGGTTTTGAAAAGTTAAAATTACTGCCAGCAAATGAACTGCATGAAGGGGAATTTCGGGATAGTTGGCTGATGGTAAAACGTAAAGTCGATAAATTTGATGGTGGTCCGCGGATGAAATTCAGAAAATTGAGCAAGCATGAGACGCCACCCATGGATCTGCTCCTCTTTGCCGATCCATCGTGGGAACTGATAGAAAGATATATTGCCAATGGTGAGTGCCGTGTTGCTGAAGAAGAGAATAAAATCATCGGTGTCTATGTGCTAGTCAAGTTGAGTGATACAACGATGGAAATTATTAATATCGCAGTAGATGAACAAAAGCGGGGTCAAGGGGTTGGGCAGAAGTTAATCCGTGATGCAATCCTGACTGCAAAGATGCTAGGCTGTGAAACGCTTGAAGTGGGAACGGGTAATTCCAGCATCGATCAATTGGCATTTTACCAGAAATGCGGATTTCGTATGGAGGCTATTATCAAAGACTTTTTCACGGACAACTACGAGGATGAAATTTTCGAAAATGGTATTCAGTGCCGAGATATGATCAGGTTTTCGATGACTCTTTTATGATTTAGCAAAATACACCAGTGACATTAGTTGTGGTAGGGGCATTAACGAATAGACGTACTTGTCATAAATACGTCCCGTGACAAGTCTCTGCCCCTTTAGTAAAATGGATATAATATATGGTGGACTTTTTGTGGAGGAGATAACGCAGTGAAACGGATAATCATGCTTCTTTTCATTGTTGGTGTGATAGCAGGCTGTTCGAATGTGTATAGCGCAGAAGAAGGCTATCGCATGGCGGTCATTAACCAGGGTTTTCCGGTTCCTAAAAATGCAAGTGAGCTGAAACCTGAAGCGTGCACAGCAGAAATTGCGAAATCAGCAAAGTACAAGTTGAAGGCTATCGGCGGGGAACAGGGAGAACCTCCAAGACATTACTTGGAGGAAATTAAAAAGTGGGGTTGGACCGAGCTTGAAGATGAGCGAAAAGGAAATATCCACTTCTATGAAAAAGAAGGAAAAGTCATTTCACTCGTCTTTACCAAAAATGTCTTTGATGTGTTTGAAATGAGCAGCGGAGTGGAAATCTAAGGGAATCCAAGTGATTGGGATTTCCTTTTTTGAAACTAATTATATGACCGACCGTCCTACTAGTAGGAGAGGATTGAGTTAGCTCGATGTTAACTATTCTCCTTTCACGGTTCACAGACGAAGAAAATCCTTATTAATAGCCGTTGTTTTGGTAGTCCAGTGTCAGATGTAGTAAAATGAATAATGAAGTTGTTACAGCATAATAATGGGGATTTCCATTAAACGAAGGAGTGATTAATTTGGCGATTATCTTACAAAAAGGACAAAAAATTGATTTGACAAAAGGTCATCCTGGCCTTGAGAAGATTGTTGTTGGACTTGGTTGGGATCCGATTCAGAAAAAATCCGGCGGATTACTTGGCGGACTTTTCGGCGGCGGTAATAGCGGGGGTTCTAATATGGATATCGACGCCTCTGTCATAATGCTTCAAGACGACAAGTTTCTAGGTAAAGAAAACTTGGTGTACTTTGGTAATATGAAAAGTAACTGTGGTAGCGTAGTACATACAGGCGATAATACTACAGGACAGGGCGATGGAGACGATGAGCAAGTGGTTGTTGACTTGAATAAAGTTCCCGCGAATGTTAATAAGCTTGTGTTTGTCGTCAACATTTACGATTGTGTAAAACGTAAGCAAGACTTTGGTCAAGTGGAAAACGCATTTATCCGCGTCCTGAATTCTTCGAATAACGAGGAATTATTAAAATTCAACTTGTCCGAAAATTATGCAGGATCTACAAGCTTAACTGTAGGGGAAATTTACCGCAGTGGCAGTGAATGGAAGTTTGGCGCGGTTGGTTCAGGATCTTCAGATGCAGGACTGGCAGATATGGTTAAAAGATATTCATAAAATATAAAAATAGAAAAGAGGATGACTTAAATGGCTATTTCATTAAGCAAAGGGCAAAAAATCGATTTAACGAAAAGTAATCCAGGACTAACAAACATAACAATCGGCTTAGGCTGGGACACGAATAAATATGACGGCGGGAAAGATTTTGACCTCGATTCGTCTATATTCTTATTAAACGCAACAGGCAAATGTGGAGACGAAAAGGATTTCATCTTTTTCAATAATCTTGAAGGTGGAAACGGTTCCGTGGTTCATGCGGGCGATAACTTAACTGGTGAAGGTGATGGAGACGATGAACAAGTCAATATCAATCTTGCAAATGTGCCGGCTACAGTTGAAAAAATTGCATTCACGATTACGATTCATGATTCAGAGACACGCAATCAGAACTTCGGACAGGTTTCAAACAGCTATGTACGAATCGTCAACGATGCAAACCGTGAAGAGTTGATCCGCTATGATCTTGGAGAGGATTTCTCCATTGAAACAGCTGTTGTTGTTGGTGAATTGTATAGACATGGTAGTGAATGGAAGTTCAGTGCAATTGGCAGTGGCTATCAGGGTGGTCTAGCTTCACTTGTTAAGGATTATGGACTTCAGGCTTAATCATAATGGATGACGTTTGTTATAGAGCTTCTTCGTTCAATTATGATGGACAGGAGTGATTCAAATGGCGATTAGTTTATCAAAGGGACAAAAGATTGATTTAACAAAGTCGAACCCAGGTCTTGTAAGAGGGGTAATAGGGCTTGGTTGGGACACAAATAAATATACTGGTGGCAAGGAGTTTGATTTGGATACTTCTGCGTTTCTTGTGGATGTAAACAATCGTTGCCAGAATGATCATGATTTCATCTTCTACAATAACCTTAAGCATCCAAGTGGCGCCATTATTCATACAGGCGACAACCGGACGGGCGAAGGAGATGGCGATGACGAGCAGGTAATTGTTGATTTTTCAAAAATCCCTGCTTATGTTGACCGCATAGGTATTACGGTTACAGTTCATGATGCAGACGCGCGAAACCAGAACTTTGGGCAGGTGACAAATGCTTTTGTTCGTCTAGCGGATGAAGCTACGGGAGAAGAATTGCTTCGTTTTGATTTGGGAGAAGATTTCTCGATAGAGACAGCAGTTGTTTTTTGTGAGCTTTATAGGCATAAGAATGAATGGAAGTTCAATGCGGTCGCCAGTGGATTCTCCGGAGGTCTGGGAGCGCTTTGTCGGAACTACGGTCTAGACGTATAATTTCATGGTCACGACTATGAACCAGCGTAGGATGACTTAATATAAAAAGAGGAAGAAGGCTTGTACCTTCTTTTTTCTTTACCCTAAATAAATAAGGTTGGTGCTCTAATTGAAGTATTTTAATGACTTAGCCGCTGTAAGCGTGGACGATTTATTCTATCGTCAGCCGGCGACGGTTACGAAGCATACCGATAAGCAACGGCTGTCATACAGTCTCGGTGCAATGTTGTATATGCCTGCAACAAGGTTGGATATTGCTGACCTCATTATTACGAACAAATTTAAAGAACTTGTCACAATAGCCATCTGTCTTGAAGATGCGATAGGGGATCATGAAGTCGAAGAGGCTGAGAATAAGCTGATCCTTCATATGCAAACGATTAGTGCTGCAATTCAGGACGGTCGACTTACTGAAGAAACAACTCCGCTTATTTTTGTCCGGGTGAGAAGTGTAAAACAGATGGTAGACATAGCGGGACGGCTCGGTGATTCACTTGAAGACCTTGTTGGCTTTGTGTTTCCTAAGTTTTCTTCAGAAAATGCGGAAGATTTCTTATCTGCGCTTCGTTTGCTGAATGAGCAAGCAAATACGGTTCTATATGGTATGCCAATTCTTGAGTCACCGAGTGTCCTTTACAAGGAGCGTCGATTGGAAGAGTTGTTAAAGTTAAAAGAGATAGTCGATCGATATGCTGATTTCATTCTGAATATCCGTATCGGGGCAACCGATTTATGTGGGCTTTATGGGTTGAGGAGGGATAGTGAGACGACTGTCTATGAGATTTCCATTGTCAACGAACTGATTACAGATATTGTTAACTTGTTTTCCAGACAACATGATGGATTCGTCGTATCAGGTCCTGTATGGGAACATTTTTCTTCAAATGGCCGCATCTTGAAACCGCAGTTACGTGCGACACCGTTTCAAGCCAACTTTGGTTCGGAAGGGCTTTTGCTCAGAAAAGAACTGATTCGAAAGGACTTTGACGGTTTAATTCAAGAAACCCTATTGGATAAAGCAAATGGTTTAGTTGGAAAAACCATCATTCATCCTACGCATCTCTTGCCTGTCCAAGCATTGTATGTCGTCACTAAGGAAGAGTATACAGATGCGCTTAGTATCTTTCAGCAGGCGACTGGTGAAAAAGGTGTTTTTAAAAGTGAATTTATGAACAAAATGAATGAGATTAAGCCCCACTTATACTGGGCACAAAAAGTATTGATTAAGTCTGATATATACGGGGTGTATAATGAAAACATCACATTCATCGATTTATTATCCGAATAAATACACGCATGAAGTGTGCGATTCCATGAAGGTACATGTACAAATCGAACAAAATCCATTCGGACTTCCGGCGGAAACGTTATATGAGATGGCCGCGCGAATTAATAAAAAACGATCTTTTTTGTTCGTCAGCAAAGTACTTGGAAAGCACATCCCTATCCCTCCTCAAGTGCCATTGATTGCGTCGGCATTACTGGCATCCATTTATTATGAAGGTAAGACAGCTAAGCAAATACCTGGAAAAGAACAGTTAATCGAAGCGATGAAGGATGGCTCTGCTAAGAATTTACAAACGGCCTATGAGATTGTACGGAAATTGCGCTTCCAACTCGATGAGCCAGTTATTTTCATCGGTTTTGCGGAAACGGCGACGGCCCTCGGTCATGGCGTTTTTGACTGTTTTTCAGACTCTGTCTACATTCATTCGACAAGGGAAATGCTTGTCGATCAAGACGTGACCCTCTACTTTGAAGAAGAACATTCACACGCTACAGACCAGCGTTGCTATGCCCCAGAGCAGTCTTTGAAAAATGATCAACCAATTTGTCTAGTGGACGATGAGATTACAACAGGTAATACAGCTTTGAATATCATTGCATCCATTCAAAAGCGTTTTCCACGTAAGGAATATACGATATTATCCCTTCTGGATTGGCGGAGTGAAGAAGATCAGCAGCGTTTAAAGGAATTTGAGAAGTTGCATGGCATTCGCATCACGACGTATGCGTTAATGACGGGAACAATTCAAGTCGAAGGAACACCTGTTTTAACTGAGAGTACAGATGTTGTTGGTGAGTCGCATAGTGGAACACCAAATTTTGAGCGAATCAATCTACAGCCATTGTCCGTTCCTCTTCCTCACATTATGCATTCATCAATGGATTCCTCTGGATTTAAAATCGGACCCTATTATTCAGCACTGACTGGAAGGTTCGGTATTTCATCGAGCAACAAACAGGAAATTGAGGACTATTGTCAAAGTGCAGGAGAGTATTTGAAAAGACACAGAACAGGAAAAAGGACGCTATGTCTTGGTACAGGTGAATTCATGCATATTCCTATGAAAACCGCTGTTTACATGGGCGAGGGTGTAACTTATCATTCAACGACGAGGAGCCCGATTTACCCGATAGACCGGGAAGGCTATCCGATAAAAAACCGGTTGGCTTTCGAAAGTCCTGAGGATCCAGCAGTTATGAACTATGCGTATAATGTGTCCGGCATGGAATACGATGAAGTGTTCTTGTTTTTTGAACGTCCAATGGATGACGAAAGACTTGAACCGATGTTGCGTCAGTTCAAAGGAATACCTGTAATCCATGTCGTAGACTTCACTTGAAAGGTGTGAGTAGAAGATGCAGATACTGACGGGGAGTTATTCATCTGAAGATGTCGTTTTTCTATTGAAAGATCTTTCAGATGTAAGTCTAGAAAGAAGTCTGGATGAACGAGAAAAGGCTATTCAAGGTGGAGTTCATTATTCAGAAATGTTACCAGTTGAATATGAACCGACAGCAGCTTATTTAGATCTGTTTTACGAGTCACTTCAAGCTTCAAAACGACAAGTGGCTTCAGAAGTCGGTACAATTTCGGAACTACTTGTTGAGAAAAAGGGTAAGGAACTTGTTCTTGTTTCCCTTGCAAGGGCCGGGACGCCAATTGGCATTCTGATGAAGCGGTATATACAGATGAAATACAAAGTGGATTTACCTCATTATTGCGTGTCAATCATCCGTGGGCGCGGCATCGATGAAAATGCGTTGCTCTCTATTACAAATTGCCATCCGGATAAGCAAATTGTTTTTGTCGACGGGTGGACCGGTAAAGGCGCTATTTCCAAAGAGTTGACACGGTCTGTGGAAGCGTTCAAAGAAAAACATGGCGTCACGCTTGATGATGAACTTGTCGTCTTGGCAGATCCGGGTCACTGTTCCTCGCTATATGGGACGCGGGAAGATTATCTAATCCCAAGTGCTTGTTTGAATTCTACGGTGTCTGGTTTAATTAGTAGAACGGTACTGAACAGTCATTGGATTGGTGAGACGGATTTTCATGGAGCGAAAGTCTATTCGGAACTTCGTGATAAAGATGTATCGAATTATTATATTGATGAGATCACAGCGGAATTTGCAACAGTAGGGAAGTTAATCGAAGCGACTAAAGCAGCTTTGCAGAACACAGACATGACCCCGACGTGGCTAGGGCTAGAAACGGTCACATCGATTCAAAAGCACTTTGGAATTGAAGATATGAACCTTATCAAACCTGGCGTTGGAGAGACGACACGTGTCCTTTTACGGCGCTTGCCGTGGAAGATTTTAGTGAAGGATTTGAACGACTCTCGGCTCAAACACATTTTCCAATTAGCAAAAGAAAGGGATGTTCCCGTGGAGGTTTATGAACAGATGACTTATACTTGTTGTGGACTTATCAAACCCTTGGAGAAAAAATTATGATGTTTGCAAGTGATTTAGACGGGACGCTTATTTATTCGAACCGGCGCCTCGACAGGAATCCTGTGAGTGTACCTGTTCGATGTGTCGAAGTATATAATGGAAAAGAAGTTTCCTTTATGACGGAAAAGGCGATTACACTCCTACGCGAACTGTCTGAGGAAATGATGTTTGTTCCTGTAACGACAAGAACTGCTGAGCAGTATAATCGAATCTCGCTATTTCGTGAAGAAATCCGTCCTACATATGCGATTACAAGTAATGGCGCAGTAGTGCTAAAGGATGGAAATATAGATTTGCAATGGCAGGACTATGTCGGTGCTAAAATAGATGGAAGTATGGCTTCTGTGGAAGATGTAAAGCGGAAGATAGAAGAGACTCCGGGAGCTTCACAGACGGAAATGATTCACGTGGTAGATCGTTTTTTTGTATACATGATTATCAAACCGCCGCTCTCTCCTGAACGCATCAAGGATTTATCACAGTGGGCAGCTGAGTATGGTTGGATCTTTTCTGTTCAAGGCAGAAAGGTTTACTTCATTCCATCATTTATCAATAAATGGGATGCGGTAAACTATGTCGCGGAGAAAGAAGGAAAGAAGACGGTCTTTACAGCGGGCGATTCCAATCTTGACGTCTGTTTAATTGAACAGGCTAAATTCGGTTTAATACCACGGCACGGGGAAGCGGCAGTTAATTTTGGTCATCTTGGACTGACACAAAAATCAGGAGTTTTGGCATCGGAGGAAATCATTGAAACAATTCTTTCGAAGCGGTTCCAATCTATCCCTGAAATCCGTTGACGACATCGGACTAAGCCCCTTCCATTGACGCATAAAAATAGGTGATTGGGGGGAGTGAAGATGATAAGGAAACTGGTACTTGAGAAGGTTGAGCATTCTAATTGGGCGACCGAACTGAGTAAGTCGATACCCGACCGCCCTGATTATAAAGTTGAAAAAGACAGTGTACAATACAGTCAAATAGCTGCGCGTATTGTCGGATCAGGGTTCGATGAAACAGAGTATATGATTGAATTATACACAGCGAGCCAAGCAAATGGCGTGCATGTATTATCTGAAACACTCGATAAAACAATGCCGTCGGAACGCTTTCAAGCAATCCAACGCATTTATGATTTAATTCAGGAAAAACCGAATCTATCGATCAACCGGTTTGTCGCCTTTTTGGATGGTGCGCAACTACTCCCGAAATACGGGAAAGATCATGATTTCAACAGGTTAATCCGCTCTGCGCTTATCGACGTTTTCGAACGATTTAAAGAAAATCATTCAGGTGCATTTCAGCATCCTGAATTTCGACGCGTTTTCCTCGATATTATCAAATGGACGTGGAACCACATCGATCCATGGGTGAAGGGAACCCCGATTGAAAAGGATGTCCCACATATTATCTGGTACGGGGATATGAGCAAAAGTCAGATGTATTTTCTGTTTTATATAATTTTATTGGGGATGGATGTTGTCATACTTCATCCTGAAGGAAAAGACGATTTTAAAGAGATTGATCCGGAAAACAAATGGTCTGTTTTTACAGCATACCCGACAACGATGACGATCCAGCCTTTCCCACAAGAAGAGCCGAAACGGCAAGGGACTGTCGCATATCGTGCTTCGAAAGAAATTGATCACGTGCTTCACCACGAAGGGTCCGCCTATTATAAGCCGTGGCAGTTCCGCAATTATCTCCCCATGTCAGTCACATTGAAAACAACATACGATGAGATTTTCCTATTGGCGAAGGAAAAGGCCTTTATAAGACCTAACTTCTCGGCCAGCGGGAACGAAGTAAAGATTCCGTCGATATTCGCGAAGATTTCGGGCGTTTCTACAAACCGCAAAGAGTATTGGGATAAAATGCATAACCTCACAAGCCAACCAAATTGCATGATAGTGAAAAAATTCCCTTTCATGCAGGAAAAAAATGCGAATAACCAATATCATTACCAGCATGCACTTGGCAAAGATGGTCGTTTAAGTCCGGAACTAATGATGAAGAGCAACTGGTGGCAATATGGTTACCTTCATGATGGCGTTCAACTAGGACTGGCGGCAGCAATTGCGCGTATGTGTGCCAATCCTAAATTGAAGGCACTCGCAGGGGAAAGTCAGGAACAAGTGTCTCTCTACTTATTCACCCAGGCCATAAACCTTTCGGAAGAACTGCCCAATCTATTACAAACGTTTGATTATGCGCAGGAAATCCCGAAAATAGTTTTATATAATAATGAAATTAACGGCGTATTATCAAGAGCGGATGCAGCATTATTAATACTAGTAAATGAGTTTGGACTTGATATTATATTATACAATCCGCCTGGTCACAATGATTTAGAGCACTTTATCGAGAAAGCGTATTTTGACCATCATTTGCTGGAAGATATGGTGTTCGATTTACACTATCAGGAGAGTAAAAAGGATTTTTCAATTGTAAGCGGTTTTTTAAATCGATTTTTTAAATGAAGGGATTGATTGTCATCGAAGAAACGAAAAATTATGAAGTAGAAGTATTGACGGAAAACAAAGCAGAAATGATGCGCCTGGAGTTAAGGCAGGATCCAGAAGTGCAGAATTTAGTCCGGTCAATCGATACGAGAAATCAGAATGCATTATTAGAATTCGGGAAAGAACCGGCTGTTGAAATATCTACCTTTGCTGACCGTATATTGGCTTCTATGCGTTCGTCAAGTGTAACTGATTCAGGTGAAATGTTGAGAAAACTTGGAAAAACGATGGATAAATTCGATAAAAATGACTTTGACGAGCCAAAAGGTTTTATGGGGAAGTTTTTCAAACGTGGGGATAAGTTAATTGAAAAAGTGTTTGGCAAATACCAATCGCTCGGTAAGGAAATTGAAGGAATAAACATCGAAATTTCAAAGTATAAGGACGAGATGATTCGTTCAACGACAAATATGGATGAGATGTATGACCAAAACTATAACTATTACATGGCACTTGAAAAGTATGTTGTAGCTGGGCAGATTAAATCCGAAGAGTTGCGGGCGCTCGTTCCGGCCCTTGAACAAAGATCAGCTGGCGGTGATCAGTTAGCGCAGATGGAATTGGATACTATGAATAATGCGATTCAGGCACTTGAAGAGCGAGTGTACGATCTTGAAATGGCGAGAATGGTCGCACTGCAGACAGCTCCTCAACTCCGAGTCCTACAACGTGGTAATACGAAACTGATCGGGAAGATCAATTCGGCATTCATTACAACGATTCCAATATTCAAAAATGGTATCATTCAGGCAGTTTCTGCAAAACGACAAAAGCTAGTAGCAGATTCCATGGCTGAACTCGATAAAAGGACAAATGAAATGTTACTGAAAAACTCGCAGAATATTGCTAGACAAAGTGTGGATATCGCCCGTACTGCAGGGGGACCTAGTATTAAAATCGAAACGATTGAAGAAAGCTGGAGCACAATCGTAAAAGGGCTTGAGGAAACGAGAGCCATTGAAGATGAAAACAAACGTACAAGGGAAGACGGCATGAAGAGAATAGCTCAGTTGCAGGATAGCATGAAAAATTTTGGTAAGTGAACAAAGGAGAATCCACATACTATGGATTCTCCCCTTTTTTGTTTAGTAGAACAATTAACCGAGCAATCCTGCAGCAATCTTCTTCGCTATCACAACGTCTTTCGTTCCGTGGACGAGCATGCGGCCATCACGGAACAGAACGATGCGGTGCCCGTTGTATTCACAGGCAACGAGATGCGGATTGTGGATTAACTTCGTGACGGTTCCTTGGATAGAACCGGCAAAAGATACAAGCTCAAACTTTCTGCTTTCTGGCCAAGTTAGCTGGACAGTATCACGTCCGCATAATACTGCGGTTTTCATTGATTCACGGGCGGAAAGGAAGGGATATACGGCATTTTCTGAACAGCTTGGACAGCCTGCTTTCTTCATACTCGCAACCCCCATTGAAGCGCGATCACCGGTCCATAAATCAGCAGATTCGAGCTTCGGCTCAAACGGTGTTCCCGTTATATACTTCAATAAGTCTGCAACTTGTCGGGCGGCGGTTGTTACGACAATCGGGCTGATAACGCCGACCGTATCGCACGTCAATGTCTGGGAAGGCAATGTTTCCAGTAGACAATGCAGACAAGGCTGATGTTCTTTTACCCCAATCGGGAACGTCAGTCCATAACTGCCAACACAGGCGCCCATGAAAAAAGGGATCCCGAGTTTCAGCGCTGCATCGTTTGCCAGCAATCTAGTCTCAATATTGTCTGTCGCGTCCAAAATGACATCATGTCCGTCCATCAAGTCAAAGACGTTTTTAGGGGTCACATCGGCAACGATTCCCGTCACGAAGACATCGCTATTAATCGCTTTCAATCGCTTCTCCGCTGCAATGGCTTTCGGCAATTGTTCAACGACGTCCTGCTCGGTATACAGTTGTTGACGGTGAAGATTCGTCCATTCGATGATATCCCGGTCGACGATTGTTATTCGCCCGACGCCAGCACGGACGAGCATCTCGGCTCCGGACGAACCAAGTGCACCCGCCCCTAATATGAAAATACTTGCAGCTCGGATCCGTTTTTGCCCCTCTACACCAATCGGAGCGAACAACTCCTGGCGCGAATATCTTTCACTCAATTGGTTACAAGTCCTTCCGTGGGACTGCTTGCAACCGCGTAATCCCGCTCTGGCATACGTCCAGCTTCATAACCAAGCCTTCCCGCTTCTATCGCCAGTTTCATCGCAAGGGCCATTTTGACAGGGTCCCCAGCTTCAGAAACCGCCGTGTTCAATAAAACCCCATCCGCGCCAAGCTCCATTGCATATGCCGCATCTTTCGGCGAACCGATTCCGGCATCGATAATAACGGGTACATTGGATTGTTCAATGATGAAGGATAAGTTGAGTGGGTTTAAAATCCCGCGACCTGATCCAATCGGCGAAGCGCCTGGCATAATTGCATGGACGCCCATTTCGCATAATTTGCGGGCGAGCACAACGTCATCCGACGTGTATGGCAGGACGATGAAACCTTCAGCCAACAGCATTTCCGTCGCGCGTAGCGTTTCAACAGGATCGGGTAGCAAAGACCGGTCACAGCCGATAATTTCAACTTTCACCATATCGCAAAGTCCCGACGCTTTCGCTAATTTCGCGATGCGTACAGCTTCTTCTGCTGTTTTAGCCCCGGCCGTGTTTGGCAACAATGTATATTTCGACAAGTCGAGTTGCTCCAAGAAATTCGGCTGTGACGGTTCAAATATATTCATGCGCCTCACTGCAAACGTCAGAATTTCCGATTCCGACACACGCACTGCCTCTTTTTGTACATCAAATGACGGATATTTTCCTGTCCCTAAAAGTAGTCTTGAGTTAAATGTTTTATTACCGATTGTCAGCATAATTATCCTCCTCCTACAAAGTGAATGATTTCAATTTGATCCCGGTCGTTGATAGGCAAGTCATAGGCATCTTTCGCGAGAATATCCCTGTTCAGTTCGACGATGACAATGCGTTCCGCAAGTTCTAGGTGACGTAGCAGTTCCTCTATATTTCTAACCTCTGCCGGAATCTCATACCGGTTGCCGTTGAGTTCGATTGTTCGTTCCATGAAAAATCCCCCTTTTCGGATTGAATGCATCCATTCGCTCCGTGTTTATTTCATTTCCGACGATCATATCGCAAATCATACTGGCGGTAGCGGGTGCCAATAAAATACCATTTCTGAAATGACCTGCCGCGATATACATATTTTCTTTCCCGGGAACCTGTCCGATATATGGCAAATCATCAACTGTTTTCGGACGCATGCCTGCCCATCTAGCCAGGACAGGAAGTCGGGAAAGGCCGGGTATAAAACCTTCGGCAATGTCTTTTAGTGCCAGGTTTCCGGCATACGTCGTCTGCAAATCAAATTCATCTTGTTCCATCGTCGCCCCGACGACAAGTGTTCCATCCGGGCGGGGTACAATGTAACAGCCTTTATGGAAAAGTGTATAAGGCAATTGCATACCCATCGCATCGAGCTGCATGCATTGTCCTTTCACTGTCGTTATTTGAAGTTCGGGAATGATCTTTGCACTCGCTGCTCCGCCTGCAATGACGACTTGTTTTGCGGTAATCATGGATGAACCACTTCTTATCTGATAAGCGTTATGCAAATCTTTAATGCTATTCACATAAAAATGCTCTGAAACAACCGCTCCCAATTTTTTAGCTGCTTTACAAAATGCGAGGCAAGCCTTTTCCGGATGAACATGGACATCATCTTCAAATAGATAAGCACCGAAAGTAGGGGGGGCGACATTTGGAATACGTTTGCAAACCTGCTCGGCTGAAAGATAGGCGGCATCATTCCAGCGAGATAAGGCAATCCGTTCTTCATCCGAACGGGCAAGTTGGAGAATACCGCCGGTCGTATAGCCGATATCGTCTCCAAAATCATTGTGGAATTTCTTATACAGTGCTTGGCTATCACGCGCGAATGAATAAAACATATCATTCAGGTATTCAGAGTGTGCACCGAGCATGCCTCCCGCTGCTCGGGTAGTACCTTGCGCAATTTCATTCTGTTCGAGAAGGTGTACGGACAAGCCTTCTTTCGCTAAGTAATAAGCGATGCTACAACCGATAATACCGCCACCAATAATTGCTACATCAACGTTTTGAGGCATAGCTTGCCTCCTGGTAAGCAATTGCTGCAACTTCGGGATTATCACTTCCGAAAATCGACGACATCACCGCAACGCCTGAAACTCCGCCTTGGTTCAATTGTAAAAGATGATGCGGTTGAATACCGCCGATTGCATAGACCGGAATCGGAAGTGAAGCAGTCATTTGAAAAAGTTCGATTGTTCCGCGCGGAATCAAACCTTCTTTTGAACCCGTTTTGAACAAATGACCATATAAAAGCCAATCAGCACCGGCTTCATATGCGGCTTTTGCTTCCGCCAGTGAATGGACGGATTTGCCGAATGAAAGGTCAGGGAAGTCAGCTTTGGCGGTTGATAGTGGCATATGTCCGGGGAGCTGCACTTTTTTTAGCCCCATATTCGATGCGATTTCCATAGAACTGTGGACGATGATTTTAGTGTTGTCGAATCCATTGAATGTTAATTGTTGAATCAAATCAATCACTTCCGAATTCGATTTGGACTTTTCACGTAAGATGACAGCGTCGATAGCCGATTCGATTTTTAATAGTGTATTGACCAATTGCGTATTATCCATCCGGTCATTTGTTACGGCAATCACTTTCATCAAATTCCTCCTTTTTGAAAGATATATACGAGTGCAATAAAGAATCCCATTTAATCCGCTTTGGAGTACGGATTATATATCGCTTGGCGCTCTGGGGATGCCTCTCGCCATGAGCCTGGATAAGCGCTTCGCATTCAGTCTCAGGGCTTCGGCTACCCCTTTGCCGCGCCTTCGCTAGAGTGTTCCATTATTGAAAGGGATTTTGAGATGTATAGACTAGGATTATAATGTGATTACTATTTGATACTAACTTCATTGAAGAAAGACGCACTATAGGATGCAGGTCTAATCCCCAATAATGAAGTGTGCTTTCTAAAATAGACCATCCAGCGAAGGCGCGTCTTCGTGGTAGCCGGAGCGATAAGACTGAAAGCGGGCTTCTTTTTAGCTTATCGGAGGCCACTGAAAAAGTTCTTTATTATAATAAGAACTAGTTGATTGTAGTGGAGAGCGGCGACTCCAGCGGGAATAGCGCGAGCGGAAGACCCCACAGGAACGCAGTGACGAGGAGGCTGAAGCCGTGCCCGCGGAAAGCGTCCGCTCGGAACGGAAATCAACGGGATTGAAGGAAATCGGACTTTTTCAGTGCCCTCGGAGGCATCCACAAAGAGCGCCACGTCGCCGGATTGACTTATGCCTGTCGGGGCTAGACGGCGCCTTGCGCTTTTCATACAAAAAAACCACTTTCCTGGTATGGAAAGTGGTTTGTCATCGGCATTTGAATGCACTGAAAAGAAGACACGCCACTTCCCTACGCAGGTTCAAACCTGTTCAGGTGATAAGGGTAGCGGAGTGGAACTCGTTTCTCAGTCCTTTTAAAGGATTCCCCTAATGGTCGAATATGTTATGAAATTGTCAATCTAAGAGTAGCATAGCATGACACTTGAACGAATGAAAGAGCGAATATTTACAATTAGTCATCTAGGTGGACGTTATGATGCACTTGTTGAACATCTTCCAGATCATCCAGTGTATCAATCATTTTTTCGAATTGTACTTGTGCTTCTGGGGAAAGAGTCAAGTCATTTTGTGCAAGCATTGTTATTTCCGCAACGGTAAACTCTGTAATACCGGTGCTTTTAAGAGCTTCCTGCACAGCATGGAATTGGTCGGGAGCCGCATAAATGATGACGGATTCATCTTCTTCCAAAATATCACGCACTTCGACATCGGCATCCATTAACAGTTCGAGAATGTCGTCCGCCGATTTACCTTCAAGTCCGATAACGGCTGTCGCTTCGAACATATAGGCAACGGATCCGCTAACGCCCATATTGCCGCCATTTTTACCGAAAGCAGCACGCACTTCCGATGCGGTGCGGTTGACGTTGTTTGTCAGTGTGTCGACAATAACCATCGAGCCATTTGGTCCGAACCCTTCATAACGAAGCTCGTCAAAGTTTTCTTCTGAACCGCCTTTAGCTTTTTCAATCGCGCGGTCGATAATCGCTTTTGGGACACTATATGTTTTTGCGCGTTCTACTACAAACTTAAGCGCTTGATTCAATTCAGGGTCAGGCTCGCCTTGCTTAGCCACTACATAGATTTCACGCCCGAACTTCGCGTAAATACGGCTTGTATCTGCATCTCTTGACGCTTTCTTTTCTTTAATATTATTCCATTTACGACCCATATAGTTCCACTCACTTTCGAATGTGCATAGATTTACTAGAATAAGTATACAACAAATAGGGATATATAGACGAGTGGGAATTTTAAAAAGTGGGCTGTATGGGGAGGAAACTTTGCAGGCAGTCGATCAGTTACCAGAAACCGTTGAACAGTATTCACGATTAGGCCAGCAAAAGTGCATCCATGTCTATGGCACGAGGCGTTTGATGGGATGAAACCCTGACCTATCTCACGATAATAAAAAAATTATTGTTTCTTATTGTAAAAGTGACTTATACTAATGATGGAACTACATTTTCTTATGGAAGGAAACGTGGACATGAAACTTATTTATAAAGGGAAAACCAAAGATGTATACGAATTGGATGGCAGCAATGTCCTGCTGAAATTTAAAGATGATGTTACTGGAGAAGACGGAGTTTTTGATCCAGGCGCTAACACAGTTGGGTTGACCATTGAAGGTGCGGGTCAATCCGGGCTGCGTATGACGAAATTCTTTTTTGAGAAAATGGCTGAGAAAGGCATTCCGACACATTACGTCGATGCCGATATCGATGAAGTGACTCTGACGGTTAGATCTGCCAAGGTTTTCGGTAAAGGTCTTGAAGTCATTTGCAGATATCGTGCAGTCGGAAGTTTCTTACGCAGATACGGCGCGTATTGCGAAGAAGGACAGCCTTTGGACGCATTCGTTGAAGTAACGCTCAAAGATGATGATCGCAACGATCCGCCCATTAACAAAGATGCACTCGCGCAACTTGGATTATTGACAGCGGAGGAATATATTACACTGGAGGCCTTGACGAAAGAAATTTCAGACGTAGTCAAAGCTGAGCTCGCAGTGAAAGGTCTGGATCTGTACGACATTAAACTTGAATTCGGACGCGACAGTGAAACAGGCAACATCATGCTGATTGACGAAATTTCAGGCGGCAACATGCGTGTTTACAAGGACGGTATTTATATCACACCGATGGATCTAGAAAAACTAATACTCGCGTAAATGAAAAACCGCTGACAACTCCATGGTAATGGGCTGTCAGCGGTTTTTTTGTGAAATCAAATAAGTGTACTTTATGAGTACTGTAAGATAAAGTTTGATAAAGAGGATAATAGATATCTACATTAGTTTAATAAAAGAGGCGAACTTTATGCAAATGAAAACTGGCGTTGAGCAATCTGTTTATGCGATTCTGATGTTAAATATGCTGCCGGATAGGGCAGTCCTACCAGGAGAAGCGATTAGTCAGCAACTGGGAACCTCACCAACATATTTTCAAAAAATGTTGAGAAAACTGGTCAGTGCAGACTTGATTACCTCCGTGCCGGGTGTAAAAGGCGGTTTCAAATTAAAGAAAAAGCCTGAAGAGATTCGAGTATATGATATTTATCTAGCTATTGAAGGGCAGCAATCCTTGTATTCTGCGAGCGGTATCCTTGACGACATGCTTGATTTGGAAAAAGAAGATAGATGCTGTTTGTTAACGGATTTAATGGAAGAGGCTGAATCGGTTTGGAGATCTGTACTGAAGCGTGAAACAATCGCATCCCTGTCAGAGGGAATTCAGACAGAGCGCTTTCAACAGAACGTGGATTCACTACAAGAATTGATTCGCGAAAAAATGGTCTTGTAAGAGCAAGGAAAAGAGGGAGATAAAATGATTAAAGGTTTAAATCGCATTAATGAGCTAGCTAAAAAACAACGCGAAGAAGGTTTGACAAATGCTGAAATGGTCGAACAAACAGTATTGCAACAAGACTATTTACGAGAAATTCGTGGTCAAGTTCTCAACACCGTTTCAAGCATTACTGTAATCGATCCACTTGGAGAGGACGTTACACCTGAAAAGATTCGTCAACAAAGAAAAAGAGATGGAGAAGGGACGATAAAGATATGAGATTAAGCATACTCGATCAAGCTCCTATAACGAGCGGTAATACTGCTCCTGGTGCTTTGAAAAATGCAGAAGAGCTGGCAATCTTGGCAGATGAATTAGGCTATCACCGCATGTGGATGGCAGAACACCATGGCACAAAAGCATTTGCAAGCTCAGCACCTGAAGTAACGGCAGCTCATTTGGCCGCTAAAACGAAAAAAATTCGTATCGGTACAGGTGGTGTGATGATGATGCATTACTCACCGTTGAAACTCGCCGAAGTATATAAAACACTAAGTGCTCTTTCACCAGGAAGGATTGACTTTGGTGTCGGTCGTGCGGCTGGAGGCGATAACCATTCTATCTATGCGTTATCCGAAGGGCGCCAGCCGATGGTCAACGATATGTATGAAAAGTTTGAGACAGCACTGCAATTGATCAACGATGAAGTGCCTGAAAATAACTTATACAATAAAACAATTGCAACGCCCTCTCACGTTGTTTTACCGGAAGCTTGGCTACTTGGTTCGAGTGGCAATAGTGCCGTTCAGGCAGGACGAATGGGCGTAGGGTATTCATTTGCACAATTTTTCAATGGCGGCATGACGAAAGAAATTTTGGATGCTTATAAAAATAACTTTGAGCCATCGGTATTCCTGGAGAAACCAGAAATCAATGTATCCTATATGGTAACGGTAGCTGAAACGAAAGAAGAAGCGGAGTTCGAAGCAGTCCCTCAGGACATTTCACGCTTAATGCTGAGGAAGGGTCGCTTGGGTCAGGCATTAACGCCTGAAGCAGCTCAAGATTATCCGTTAACTGAAATGGACCGTATGACGATTAAAGAAAATCGCAAAATTCATTTAGTAGGAACCGCAAAAGAAATAGCACTGCGATTGCAGGAAGAGCAAGAAACTTACGGATTTGATGAAGCAATGATTTGCAGCATTCCCCACTCTCAAGAGAAGCGTTTAAATGTATATCGTTTACTGGCGAGAGAACTATTTTAAGTATGATGAGCGCTGTTGATTCCAAAGTTGGAGTCAACGGCGTTTTAATATGTATAAAATTTCAACTGGAAGCCATCCTCCTTAAGAAGAGATAATAGGGAGGAATCGTATTGAAACGAAAATTAGGAATATCCTTAATGCTGTGTGCTTTAGTAGTTGTAGGTGGCTGCGGTGGAGGTGGTTCGAAATTACAAGTCAGTGGAGAGGTCGTCCAATCGTTGAAAGCACCAATTCTAGATACACAAGGTAAAGAAATTGGTGAAGCCACCTTTGTTGAAGGAGATGGCGGTGTGACGATCAATATTCAGGCAGAGGGGCTGTCTCCCGGCATGCACGGCATCCATATACATGAAACAGCGGTATGTACTACGCCTGATTTTAAATCGGCTGGAGCTCACTTTAATCCAGAGGAAAAAGAACACGGATTTGATAATCCAAAAGGGTTTCATCTAGGTGATTTACCAAACCTCGAAGTCGATGCGCAAGGTAAAGCGATCGCCGAAGTGACATCAGCCTTTGTAACATTAAAGCCTGATTTAGATAATACCCTTCTAGATAGCGATGGCAGTGCGCTTGTCATCCATGAAAAAGCAGATGACTACAAAACGGATCCAGCGGGTAATTCAGGTGACCGAATTGCTTGTGCTGCGATTGGGAAGAAATAAGGTAAGGAGTGAGGGGCGTTGAATTCAAGGCGATACGACAAAACAGTCATGTAACTCCCCATGCCTGTTGATTAACCAAAAGTAACCAGAAAAAACATGGTCAAACATTGAGGAATACGTGTAGTGTTGTCTTTGGAGCGCTTTGAATGGAACAACTTCTATACCATTATCGAGACGTTTTGATTAGTAGGGATGCGACTTCGTCGCATCCCTACTAATCTTTTCGGTAATCTTATGGTGGTTGTCCATCCGTCGCTCTCCAAAGACACAATTACAAGAAGTTCCGAAGCTTTTTGGGACGAAAGAATAGCTTGCTTCTGACCTGGAGAGAAGCGGCTAAAGATATAATTCTAGCCACACTTGCCCCCCGGAAAAACTTTCGTGATTAATTCGTCGAAAGTGGGACGGAAATAGTCCAGTGAAAATACCGGTTTTCAAGCCTTTCTCGCTAGCGTTTTTAATATTAAGGTTTTAATATAACTTTTATGCACTCATCTTCGTGGTCGTGGAAATGTTGATAAGCGATGGGGGCTTCTTCAAGTGGAACCACATGGGAAATAATTTCTGTTGGATCGAATTCACCTTTTGTGATTTTATCAAACAGCATTGGCATGTAATGAATGACCGGGGCTTGTCCCATTTTTAGCGTGATGTTGCGCTCAAAGAGCTTGCCTAGGGGAAACATATTATAAAGAGAACCGTAAACGCCTGTCAGTTGGATGGTCCCGAATTTACGGACAGCGCTCTGTGCTATATTGACCGCACTTAATGTGCCACCTTGAAGCTTCAGTTTCTGCCCGGCTTTTTCGAACATATTCTTTTTACCATCCATTCCTACGCAGTCTATGACAATATCGACTCCGCCGCGAGTGATCTCTTTAATATGACCGCCAATGGAATCGAAGTCCTCAAAATTTAGTGCCTCGACCTTATTCATTTTAACCGCGTGGTTCAGGCGGTACGGCACGTGGTCAATTGCTATTACACGTTTGGCACCTTTCATCCATGCAAATTTCTGAACCATTAGGCCGACTGGACCGCACCCAAGGACGGCGACAGTATCTCCTTTTTTAACCCCTGCATTTTCTACACTCCAATAAGCGGTTGGCAAGACATCCGACATGAAAAGAAGTGCTTCGTCGGGGAGTTCACACGTTTCAGGAATGACGAAAGGGGTGAAGTTGCCGTACGGCACACGTAAATACTCAGCCTGTCCCCCGGGGTAGTTGCCGTAACGTTCTGTAAATCCGAGATATCCGCCCGTGTCTACATGTGGATTGGTGTTCGAATTGTCACACTGGCTTTCCATTTCATGATCACAATAAAAACATTGACCACATGCCAAGTTGAACGGAATAACGACTCGGTCTCCTTTTTTTACTTTAGTCACATTTGGACCGACCTCCTCAACGATGCCCATTGGTTCATGACCAATCACATAATCCTTATGCGTTGGCATTGCGCCCAAATAGATGTGCAGGTCTGAACCGCAAATTGCTGTGGAAGTCACTTTGACAATAATATCATCGGGTTTTTCGATATTAGGGTCATCTACTTTTTTCACTTTAATGTCTTTTGGACCTTGGTAAGTAACGGCTTTCATTGGATTTTCCCTCCTAGTTGTTACTAGTCTATCCAATTCCCTAAATTTGACTCACAAATTCTAATAGGTGTTTATTTAAGCAAGAAGTTTTCTGTGTAATAAGGTTGCAGTTTATCATTGAACGAAACACCCGTACCAAGATGGCTGTAGGTGTCGAGCAGAATGTTTTCGCGATGACCGGCTGAATTCATGAGACCTTCATGTGCAAAGATGCTGCTGGATTGACCGTAAGCAAGATTTTCACCTGCTCCACGGAATTTGACGCCGTCGTCTTCCATCCTGTCAAACGGGGACTTGCCTTGTTTGTTATCGTGACTGAAATAATTATTAACTGCCATATCGGCACTATGTTTGCGTGCTGTTATCGCTACGCTAGGCTCCCATTCTAGAATGCTCAGGCCATGACGGACGCGCGCTGCATTTGTCAAATCAAATAGCTGTTGCTCAAAACCATCACGCAAATCTGAATCACCTCTGGCATAGATTGCGCTTTTTTTATCTTCCAATGAATCAGCGATTAGCTGGATGGCTGTTACTTTTGAATTCTGATGCAGGTCATAAAAAACATATGTGTAGATATCGCCTGATTTAAAGACATCAAACCCATCGCTTTCCTGGAGAACGTAAATAGATAAGCCTTTACGAATTTCTTTGATAGGCTCACCAAGTGTTTCGCGAACGGTGGATTTAAGGGAACCGTATTTAATGCCGGCGACTGATGAAATTAAATCATCATTCGTATAAATGGCATTCACTTTACGCTTTTCATCAAATGAAACCATAACGAAATTTTGATAGTTGTCGTGATAAGTGAACCATTCGGTACCGTATTCATTCGTGGATTGAATTTTTGGCTGACCCAGTTCATCCGCGACGATCTTTTCTGTGCTCCCGAGTTCAATGTTATGGATGGATAGGCGTGTTTTCTCCGGTTTAGCCAGGACAGGTTTTTTAACTGCAACAGCAGTTTCTTCTACTTGGGCAGTTTTAGAAGTTACAAGACTGACAGCTTTATTTATCGTTTCGCTAATTTGCTGAACTGCAGTATCCAGTGATTCTTTCGTTAAAAGGGTTCCAATCTTTTCGTCAACAGGATCCAGAAAAGAGATATCAACATATTGTGAGACTGGTTCTTCCCAGTAAGGTTTTGTGAAGTATAGTGCATTCAAGAAAAGAATGAAAAGGAATAATCGTTTCATGGAATCGCCTCCTATCTGCTATTGTAACCCCCAACAGTGGGTTGAATACAGCGATAACCTATTTGAATAATGAACGATTTGGTAGCGATAGGCAAAATTCACTCCATTTCCAGTCCCCGCAAAATAGCGGTATACTGTTAGTGTTAGTACAACAGATGATCGGAGTTTTAATCGTATGACTATATCAAGAAAAATGATAAATGCACAAGTAATGGAAGCCAATTCCCAGTTGTTCAGATGCCCCATCTGCTCATCTGGTATGAGTATGGTGGACAATGCGCGTCTTGTCTGCACAGATAGCCATTCATTTGACCTGTCAAAAAACGGCTATGTCAATCTGGCTCCACAAGCCCATATAACAAAGTATGACAAATCGCTATTTGAAGCAAGAAAAACGGTAATGAGCAGCGGGTTTTTTAAACCAGTTCTTGATTTTATGATAAATACGGTAATTACACATATCGAGGGACGGAATCGACCTAACATTCTCGATGCAGGATGCGGTGAAGGTACACACTTATCGACGATACTATCGCAATTGCCAAACCATACAACTGGCGTGGGCATTGATCTTGCAAAAGAGGGAATCGCGGCTGCAGCCAAAGAGTATCCGGGGGCTGTCTGGAGTGTTGCGGATCTTGCAAATTGTCCTTTTAACGACGAGCGATTCGACGTTATTTTGAATATTTTATCGCCAGCCAATTACGCGGAGTTTACGCGTCTGTTGAAGCCTGATGGACTATTTATAAAGGCGGTACCCGAAAGTGGTTATTTACAAGAGCTGCGATCTGTTTTTTATGAGAATGAAGAACGCAAAGAAGAAACAGATGCAGTCGCTCGCTTCGCGGAACATTTCGAATCGGTCACTACCGAGCGGATTACCTATTTATTTCCGCTAAAGTCTGGCTTATTGGCGCCACTCATTCGCATGACACCACTTACATGGGGTGCAAGTGTTGCTAAAGTCGAGGAAGCACTTAAAATGGATATAAAGAGCATTACAATCGATTTCACAGTCATTACAGGCGTGAAAAGGGCTAAGTAAAGAAAGGGACGAAAAATATGTTTGGTGGAATTAGCAGTGTTCCAAGCTGGTTTTATATACTTGCGATCGCGGTCATCATTTTAATTATTTTATTTACAGAATGGAAGACTCGCTAAAGGGGGATCTATGTTGACTAAAAAGAAAGCAAGTAAACGACAGAAACCGAAAATGTCAGTGACCCACAAGGCTATGCGGGTGGAAGAGATTCTGGACAATGAAGGATATGTTGAAAAAGTTCGAATTGATGGCGGCTTCATGACTGGTGCGGAAGGGGAGCGATTGACTTTCGATGACGTTGTCTTCAAAGATGTATCGTTTGCAGGAAGCGACCTATCAGGTGCGGAATTCGTTGACGTTGTATTTGACACATGTGATTTTTCCAATATCAATTTTCAAAGTGCCATGTTTCACAGATGTGAAGTGGTCAATTCGAAATTGACGGGTGCAGATTTTGCGAATGCCAAAGTGGGTCATACGTTATTTAAGGAATGCGATGGCCGCTACATTAACTTCAGTTTCTCTGGCATGAAGGAAGTCGAGTTTGTGGAATGTAATTTAACGGATGGCGATATTTATGAAAGTTCATTTAACAATGTACAATTTAAGATATGCAAGTTGGATAATATCAATTTCACTGAAACAGATTTGAATGGTGTTGATTTGTCAGACAGTACATATGACCGTATTGAAGTTACATTGCCGAAAATTGCCGGCTGTATTGTCTCAAAAGATCAGGCAATCGGTTTTGCACGTGTGCTTGGGTTATCCGTGAAAGAAGAATAATGGTATACTAAACGAAATCAGAGTGGAAAAGAGTGAACAAATATGCTGACATTTGAAGAGAAACAACAGATTTTCGAAACAATTCCCGAACTAACACGCAAAGACGTGTCAATGAAACGGGTCAACTATCATTACGAGGAAAGCTTGTACGAAAAAACAGTCGTTGTTCAACATCTTCATCCGAACGGCAACGGTTTTGTCTACGTAGCTGGAATTCCAGGTTATGATGCGGATGAACGCGGTCTCGTCAATATACGTGAAGCATCAGAAGCGGAACTGCGCAAAATAATTGCAGATTCGATTAAAGCATTATCCGAAGGAGCACCTGAACCGCAAGCTATTGTACAAAAGTTTGTCAACGATGAGGGTGAAGAGCTAATCCTTATGGAAGAGCAAGGTTTCTGGAATTTATATCACGGCTTGAATCTGGAAGAAAGTTTCGGTGATTATAACGAAGCAGACGTTTATTTGATTGAAGAGGAATTCACAAGAGTCGAAGACGAGGATGATGCTCGATGAAAGGCAAAACCCTCGTCATCGGCCTTGTGCTATTCATCATAATTGGCATTGCGTTAATTTATATCACAATGACAATAACTATGAACAACATTGAAAATGGGATGGCGCCGATTGTGAATATCGTTGAGTTATTAACTGGATCTGGAAAAGTATAATTGGAAAAGCGCATCAGGAATTATGATCCTGATGCGCTTTTTGCTGTCTAGTTTTCAGGTTTATGAGGACCTTTTCTGAAAGGGAGCCACCAGTTCCATTTGCCAAACAGTTTCATCAGGCTAGGAACAAGAAGTAGACGGATAATTGTAGCGTCAATAGCGACTGCAATAGCGATACCGACGCCAATTTGTTTCACAGGTAAAACATCCGTAAAGGCGAATGCCCCCGTCAAAACAATCATTATCAGTGCGGCTGAGGTAATAATTTTACTAGTTGTCGCAAGTCCTTCAACCGTTGCGTGGTCGTTATCCAACGTCTTCGCATATTCTTCTTGCATCCGTGAAATTAGGAACACTTCATAGTCCATGCTCAGTCCAAAGACGAGGCTGAAGACGATGACAGGTATAATAAGCGCAATCGTGCCTGCTTCCAGTCCAAAATGTCCATACTGGAATATATAAACGAGAATACCGAACGTTGCGGACAATCCGACGATGTTCATAAGAATCGCTTTAATGGGTATTAAAATGGATTTGAAGGCAATCATCAGGATGAAGAAAGTTGAGACAATGATCACTAATAAAACATACAAAATTTTATCCGCGATTTCATCGAAGATTTCCTGATTGAACTTAGGGTGTCCACCGATTGATAAATTCCAATCTGTTACTTTTTCAGACCAACTACGCGCCCATTCCTGAGCTGCTTTGGAACTGCCATTGGCAAGAAGGGTTACTGGAATCATGAGTTGTGTATCTTTAACGAATGTGTCAACTAAAGGGGAAAGCCTCGCAGCCAGATCTGGTACTGTCATCGCTTGCTCCCATTGTTCTACGGAATCGATGTCACTGGCGGTGAAGAGTGTATTAACTTCATCCACCAAAGAGTCATTTGAAAGTTCGGTTTCAAGTGCCTTCATTGACTGAAGTCCTTCTGTATCTTCCCAGCCGCGAGTACGCTCTGCAATTACATAAACAGAAGACTGGTCACCAAGACCGAACGTTTCGTCCATCAGCTCAAAGGCTTGGCGTGTATCATACGACTCTGGCAATGATTCGATTTGCGGAATAGTTAAATCCATATTCTTTACTGGAATCATTGCAATTCCGAGTAAAACAAATGCAATAATTGTGATTGTAACGGGACGCTTGATAACTGCATTGGCAAATTTGCGCCAGCCGTTCGCTTCAGCAGGCTTTTCTTTCAACAGCTGCCATTTGTTAATCCGGTCACCGAGAACGATGAGTACGGAAGGTAGCAATGTTACAGAGGCAAAAACAGCCATTGCGACGACAATCATTCCGCCTATTGCGATGTTTTGGAAAAGATCGACACGAATTAGCAGCATTGCACCAAGCCCGATGAATACACAAAATGCGGAGAAGATAACCGATCTCCCGGCCGTTTGGATCGTTGTGCCAATTGCTTCATGTACGTCGCTCTTCTTGCGCTCTTCACGATATCTACTGATGAACAGCAAAGCGAAATCAATACTGAGTGCAAGACCAAGCATTGGAATGATATTCAGGACAAAAATGGATAAATCCATTTTACTACCGAGAATTGTCAATACTCCAAATGAGGAGATGACCGTCACGATACCGATTAGTAACGGTACGAATGAAGCCACGACAGTCCCGAATGCGAATAGGAGGATAATGATTGCAATCGGTAACCCAATTGCTTCTGCTGTCATGAGGTCACGTTGGCTTGCTGTGTTGATGTCTTTGGAAATTGCTGAAGCACCAGTTAGTGTAATCCCTTTTTCATTACCTACTGCGTCGCGGATGTCCGTAACGATGGCGGACATATCTTCTGCTTCATTATCAAAATGTAGAAGTGCGTAAGAAACGCCATCTTTGTACTGATTGTCGTTCTCCAAAGGGGAAGCGATTTCTGACGTGACGTTAAGTTTATCTATTTTATCGAGAGTTGACTTTACTTTGTCATTTTGGACGTCGTTGAAAACGAGAAACATCGTTTCGGCGGGCAACCCAAAATCCTCCGACACAATATCCATAACATCAGCATGCTCGCCGTCCATACGGAAGCCATCTCCTTCAAGGAGACCTGGCAACTTAATTGCGAAAAATGCCATGACGAGGAAAATCGCAATCCACGCATAGATAATATATTTATGTGTACTTGTTACAAAGCGCGCTAGTGTACACATCAAACCAATCCTTTCCATCTATCTTTATTCAGCAGAAGACTCTCACCTCCATAGGTGGGAGA
>NZ_JBYHFP010000021.1:0-56979 GCF_057669885.1 Sporosarcina sp. Y1011
GATGGTAGTTGGGGGTTTCCCCCTGTGAGAGTAGGACGTCGCCGGTCTCTAAGTAAAGTCATTGCCTTTTAGGCAGTGGCTTTTTTTGTTGTTTATATTAAATTATAATCGAAGGTTGGATTGCTCGCGCGCCAATGGGTAGTTGGGGATTCTTCTTGTGAGGGAAGGACATGTTTACTCTCCGAGTAAAGTCGTCCTACTTATATATTTATATTTACTTCAAACAAAAAGAGTGACCCCCTAAGGATCACTCTTTTTGTGCTGTCATAGCTGCTCGGAGGAGAAGAAAGGAAGTTTTAAATCCCATTACACCTGTTACCCGAGATTTTATAGATTGTTAATCGCTCATTATTGAACTTTGTAATTTAAGAAAGTTGAATGTTTACCTTTTAGGTTTAAACGTTTAGCTTTGAGCTTTTTTTCAATTATTTAGGTTGATTGTAGTGCAGGGGTTTGACCCAGACCCTGCAAACGGGAAAACTTTCTTCTTTTTCGCTATAACAGCAAATCACAAGGGTTATTTACTAGTTAACAGCTATTAATGTACGCGCATTGATTTCGCTGAGTGCTACATCGACATCATCTTCGAAAGTATCAATATCAATTGCCATTTTCGTAGTTAGTTCTTTTACATTGATTGGATCAATCAATTTAGTTTCCTCAGATTCCCAAAACAGCTTTTTATAGCCTTCAACAGCGGTTAAGTCTGTTTTACCATCTTTAGAAATCATGTTATTTAGTTGCGTGTCTAGTCTATCTTGGGCAAGTTCATTATTTTCTTCTACACGTACTTGAGATTGACCATAGTCATTATTCATTTTAAAAAGAAGTGATTTCTCTATTTCGATAAAATTCTTACGTTCAATTGCATCAGCAACCGTCATTTTAACTCCAGAAACTTCTACAATTGTTTTTGCATTGGATTCAACAATCGCTTTTTTTATTTGTTTTCTACGAGAAATCAAATCTTTAATGGATTGTAAGCTCTCTTTTGCTTCATTTTCGAACTCGTTGATTGTTTTGAAGCCGCGAATCGTTTCTTTTGGTTTTTTTGAAGCCGCAAAAGTAGTTTCACTAATTTTTTTTAGTATACGTGCATCCAAGGTTTTAAGTTCACGTAAAGCTTTAGTAATAGAGATATCCATTTGCAAATCACTCCTAGTTTTTACCTTACTATAAGTAATAGTCTACCGTAGTTAATGAAGCAGTTCAAGTAATCCTTTAATAGCCCAGTTGACCTTAGACTGGCTTAATGGATTAGTCGACCCCAATAAATCAAATTCTGCTATTGGAACTTTATATTCATATTTAATTTTTGTGGTAATCCATTGGCTTCGTTTAGAATAGGGTATATTGGAATGGGGAGGTAAGCGTATGAAGATTATTGAAAATGTAATCGGTCGTTTTTTCAAGGAACGCTTTTTTGATCAAGCAGCGCAGACGGCATATTATCTTCTATTGTCGATGTTTCCATTTTTCCTTTTCATCTTATCCCTGCTTAGCTTATTTCCAGTTAATGAAGAAATGCTTATAACCTTTCTTAGACCTTTCGCTCCTGTTGAGGCATTCACTGTAATAGAAGACAATGTCCGAGCAGTTCTAAATAAAGGCCATGGGAAAGTATTGTATGTGAGCCTGATAGCAGCATTTTGGGTTACTTCCATGGCTGTACAGTCGTTAGCTCGTTCACTTGATCTTGCGAATGGCCATGTACGCCGTTATGCATTTTGGAAAGTCCTTATCCGTGATTTGGGCGTCACACTCCTTTTTATGCTCGTTATCCCACTATCATTGTTTCTTCCAATTATTGAAAAAGCTTTATTCAGAGTAGTGACATACTACGATACAATTGAAGAATGGCAAGGTTGGCTTTATATTTGGCCAAATGTTAAATGGGGGCTGGGTACGCTCTTTTTACTTCTGTTTTTCCTTTTATTTTACAAAATTGTACCAACGAGCAAAGTTACATTTAAAGAAGCGCTGCCGGGTGCGATTTTCTTTGCTATTGGTTGGCAGTTATTTTCTCTAGTGTTTGGAAGCTACGTCTCGAATGTTGACTATACTCGTTTATATGGCCAATTGTCGGGTATTATCTTACTTGTTATCTGGTTTTATTTGACGGCCGTTATCATATTGTTATCAGGTTTATTAAACGCGGAATGGTATAAGTTATACGGTAGAAAGAAAGGGAATGTTTCATGATGAAAGTACTTGTGGTAGATGATGATCCTAATATATTGGAACTCGTGTCAATTCAATTGTCTCAAGCGGGCTATACGGTTCTGAAGGCGTCTGATGGATTTAAGGCGCTAACGATACTGGAAGAGGAATTAGCCGACTTGGCAGTGGTGGATGTAATGATGCCGGGTATGGATGGGTACACGCTGACAAAAAGAATTAGAGCAGAGCTGGATATTCCGGTACTATTGTTGACAGCCAAAGGGGAATTAGAAGATAAGGAAAAGGGTTTTCTTGCGGGTTCTGATGATTATGTTGTAAAACCATTTGAACCAAAGGAATTGTTATTTAGAATAAATGCAATCTTACGTAGATACGACAAGGCGGTTGATGTGTTTATCCAGGCAGGCCCGATGAAAATAAATCGGCAGAGCTATGAAGTTTCCGTCGAAAAAAAGGTACTCCTTCTTCCTTTAAAAGAGTTTGAATTACTTTCAGTTTTAGCATCACGACCGAATCATGTGTTCACAAGAGAAACTTTGATTGAACGGATATGGGGTTATGATTATGAAGGTGATGAACAAACATTGAACGTGCATATTAAACGGATTCGAGACAAGCTGGCGAAACTGACTGGGGAAGTGACCATCTCTACTCTGCGGGGTATTGGATATAAGCTTGAAGTGTCATCGCTATGAGATCGTTATACGGGAAGTTTATTGCGACAACAGTGGTGATAATGATAGTGAGTACGCTCATCGCATTTCTCGCCATCAATACATATTACCATCAGCATTTGAAAGGGCAAAACGACGAGAAGAATATGAATATTGTAAAAAGCATTGTGTCATTCATTGAGTCAAATAAGGATATCGATCTTGAAGATTATTTGGAAACACAATCAGCAGTCGGATATAAGCTCTATGTGGTCAATGAAAATCTAGAGTCTACTATGTATGGGGACGGATTTCGAGAAGAAAAACTTTCAAACGAAGTCATAAATAAGGTAATGAATGGTGAAGAGTACCATGGGATGAGAGATCTCCCGAGCGAAACGTTTGTAACAGGCTATTTCTCGAATAAGTTGGCAAACACAGTCGGAGTTCCGTTTAAGTATAACAACGAAACGTTTGCACTATTCCTACGCCCCGATATTAAAATGCTATTCACAGAAGTCCATTATATTTTAGGTGGAATGGTTTTAGTCATGGCTGTTTTCAGTTTGCTATCAATGTTATTTGTGGCTAAAAAGCTGATTGATCCAATTACGGAGCTGACTGCGGCAACAAAAAAAGTTGGCGATGAACAGTTTACAGGGACGCTTGATATTAACCGAAAAGATGAAATTGGGCAACTAGCAAAAAGTTTTCAGCTAATGACAGAGAAATTGAGTGAAAATGATCGAATACGTAAAGAGTTCATAAGCGATGTGTCGCATGATTTCCAGTCACCCTTGCTTAATATCAAAGGTTATGCGGAGCTTCTTTTGGACAATATGCTAACGGAAGAGGCGCGAAAAAATTATGCATCTGTCATCCAATCAGAAACGGAACGTTTGTCTTCATTAACGAAACAGCTGTTGCTACTAACTTCGCTTGATCAGTTAGCATCCCCACTTGAGATGAAAACCTTTGAATTGGATGTGCAGTTGAAGGAGACAATCCGCAAGTATAGATGGTTATTAGAGGAAAAGGAAATGACATTGTCCATGGATATCGCAGAGGTCCATTTTACTGGTGATCCTGCCTTCCTTGAAAAAGTGTGGGAGAACCTTTTATCTAATGCGTTGAAGTATACGGAAATTGGCGGAGCGATTGAAATAGTATTAGCAGAGGAGACGGACCACGTTATAATCCTTATTCGGGATAACGGGATTGGTATTGAGGAAAAAGCACTGGCGCGCATCTTCGACCGTTTTTATCGGGCAGATCATTCAAGAACACAGGAAACCGGAGGAACAGGACTAGGATTGTCCATTGTCCAGCAAGTCGTGAAGTTACATGGCGGGACGATTGAAGTAGTTTGTGGTAAAGGGAGTGGCACAACTTTTACTATGAATTTTCCGAAGTTGTAATGTCCTGTTCATCTTCCGTTCATAAAGGAAGTCTAAGATAAATGTATAACATCAACAACATAGGGGGAATAATGCATGCAAGAAAAATGGAGTTTACGGCTTATTCGTGTTTCTGCAATTTTCGGGTTGATAGGAACAATATTAGGCTCACATATGGCGGGTTCTGGATCAGCTGCCTTCCGTCCAATCCACGCGCATATTTTATTGGTTGGCTGGTTGTCACTATTTGCTTGGGGCGTTTTTTACAAGATTTATAAAGTACGAGCTAAAAAACTCGTCTCCGTTCACGGTTGGACTGGTATTATTGGTGCAATTGGTCTGACGACTGGGATGTGGTTACAATTTATGCAACCGTTTGACATTAATCCAACATTCTCACTTATTTTCTATATAATTGGTGGAACAGTCTTGTTAACGAGTTTTGCTTTGTTTGTCGTCATTACATTCATGACTGAGAAAGAAGGCAAACGTTAATGGCAAATGAAAAACGAACCCGAAAAAGAATATGGGTATGGTCAGCTACTATCTGGATTTTACTTGCAATTGTTCTTTCTGTTTTTGCGCCCGGCGGCAATGAATTTGTCACTGCCAATAAAGACAGTGGATTGCCAGCCGATGCAGAGTCAATCATAGCGGAAAGGAATCTTGAAAAGTATTTTCCGGCAGATGGTGGATTACCCTTGTTTGCTGTCTTTCATACTGAAGACGGTTTAACAGACGAGGATCTTTTCGGATTTTCAGAAACACTTGAGTCACTTCAAGTCGATCCGACGTTAGGTGAAGTGACAGTAGTCCCGTTGACGAAACTTTCTCCGGACGTTCGGGCAACATTTCTTTCTGAAGATGGCAAAACATTTTTCGTACCTCTCACGTTAGCAGGGGAGCTAGAAAGTAAGGAACTAAATAATTTAGTTAAATCGATTAAAAAAGATGTAGAACCTAAAATAGAAGAGGGTATTGAAGTATCATGGACGGGACCTGCTGGAATCGCTTCTGATGCAGTTGAATTATTTAGTAAAGCGGATGTCATTTTATTATTATCCACTGTTGGAATAATTCTCGTTTTACTGTTGGTCATTTATCGATCCCCATTGTTGACACTAATCCCGCTTGCTGGGGCAGCGATTGTGTATGTCGTTGTTGACAAGATAATCGGATTGACGACACAGGCAGAATGGTTTTTAGTAGATAGCCAGGCACTGTCGATTATGACAATATTATTATTCGCAGTTATTACAGACTACTCTTTGCTAATCTTTTCACGCTATCGTGAAGAGCTAAAAAGATATGAGTCGGTTAATGATGCAATGACTGAAACGATGCGTCATGTAAAAGAACCAATTTTCTTTAGTGGGAGCACAATCATATTGGGAGTAGCAACATTATTCTTCGCCCTTTATGAACCGTACCGTAATTTTGCGCCTGCTTTTGCCATTGCAGCTATAGCAATGCTTATTGCAGGACTTACGCTGTTGCCAGCACTATTTGCATTGATTGGCAGAAGAGCATTTTGGCCGGTCATTCCAAAATATGGAGAAGTGCAAGAAGACAAAGCATCCATTTGGGGTAAAGTTGCAATTAAAGTTACGAAACGCCCAGCCATGTTTATGGTTCCAATTCTATTGCTGTTACTAATCGGAGCGTGGAATGTGACCAATATTAAAGAATCGTATGATCTAATTGAATCCTTCCCGGAGGATTTGTCTTCTCGCATTGGGTATGAGCGACTCGGCGAATCATTTACTGAAGGAAGTTTAGCACCTAGTACTCTGCTTTTCGTTTCGAAAGAACAAATGGGTATGGAAGAAATGCTTGTTGCAATTGAGAAGCTTGAAGAACTACCAGGCGTTGAGAGTATTACTGCTCAAGGAAATCCTTCTTCGGAAGATGGAAAAAGTGCTAAATTCTCCATCATATTTAAAGGCAATCCGTATGATATAGAAGCACTGGATGCTGTGAAAGAAGTCCGTGCAAACAGTGAGATGATTTTAAGAGATGCTGAACTTACTGAAACGAAACTGTTTGTCGCTGGAGAGAGTGCGAAAAATGCGGATATTCGAGATATTAATAAGCGGGATACGATTGTTATTATGTCGGTCATGACGGTACTTATTTCGATCATGCTTGGACTCCAAACACGTTCGATTATCGCACCGGTTTATATGATGGGCACAATTCTGTTGTCCTATGCGGCTACACTTGGTCTTTCCCTCTTCCTATTCGACGTCTTTTTAGGACTGGAAGCAATCAGTTACCGAATTCCGTTATACACGTTTGTCTTCCTAATTGCACTCGGCGTCGACTATTCCATCATGCTTATTGCAAGAGTACGTGAAGAGATGAAGTCAATGCCGTTTGAAGATGCGGTTAGAAGGGGAGTCGATAAAACAGGAGGTGTCATCAGTTCTGCGGGACTTGTCCTGGCAGCAACATTCCTGGTGCTTGCTACAATGCCAATTTACGAACTTAAGCTCTTTGGGTTCATCATGGCACTTGGTATTATTATCGATACGTTCGTTGTACGACCACTTCTGATTCCAGCGATACTGATATTGTTAGGAAAATGGAGCTTCTGGCCGAGGAAAATGAATTAAATTAGTCGAAAAAGTCACTTCCTAAATAAAACAGGAAGTGACTTTTTTTGCATAACATTAGAACTCAATAGATATTTTACCGTTTACCAATGTTAAGGTTCCATCGAACTTTTTATCCGAATTGGAAGTGAAGCCTTTGATAACATTTGTTTTCCCTTTTGTGCAAAGAAGCTTTACTTGAGCAGGTGAAAGTTTTTTCTTTAAAAAAACAGCGGGGAAAGTCTGTTTGCAACCGCTTGCGTATGCACTGCAGCCGTAAAAATCTTTCCGCGCAACGATTGTACCTGTTTCACATGCAGGGCACGGGACGATTCCATTCGTGACGATGGCAGGGGTAGCAGGGGACTTGGATATCAGTTTTATATCAATCGTTTGAGATTTCAACTGCCCTGGTACTTCTTCCAATAAGCTGTAGATGAACTTTGCAATACTTCCAAGGAAGCGTTCCTGCGTTCCTTCACCGTTACCAATCTTCCGCAAATAGGTTTCCCACTTGGCGGTCATGGAGGGACTTGCAAGCAGATTCCCTTCAATTGCCTGACAAAGAATACGCCCTTTATCCGTAATGGAAACAATGTTCTTCGTTACGTCGATATAGTTATGCCTTTTGATCGTTTCGATGATTCCGCTTCGAGTCGCTTCTGTACCAAGTCCTTCTATTTCTTTCAAAATGTCGGTCTCTTTTTTGTCCTCGACAAGTTTCCCGCAAGTTTTCATCATCGCGATTAACTGACCTTCTGTATAAGGCTTAGGCGGCATCGTTTTACCTTCTTTAATACCGATATCGCTTTCGACCTGTTCGCGCATCATAAGTGGCGGAAGCGTAGGCTCGTCCTTGTCGTTTTCCTTCGTTGAACGGACGAACAATGCTTTCCATCCTTTATCCCGTTCTGTTTTACCGGTTGTGAAGAAAGGTAGCTTGTTGACGTCCGTTGTCACTTTTGTTTCAGTGTACAGATAGTCGGTATGGAACATGGCGAGCGTCGTTCGGACAACTTCTTCGTATAAGTTGCGCTCGATGGTAGATAGTCCGGCGAGCACCCCTTGTGACGGAATTTTCTTCGTAGGAATGATAGCGTAATGTTCCTGTACTTTTGAACTGTCGACATACCGTTTTTTCGGAGCGAGTGATGCGACAGGGAAAGGGTGGCCGATGAGTTGTTGATAGTCAGTCACTTGTCCGGCAAGATAGGTAAATTCACTTGGTGTAATGAACCGGGAATCCGTCCTTGGGTACGTTACAAGTTTCTTTTCATAAAGTCCTTGCATAGTCTTCAATACATTTGCGGGGCTAATTTTCCACAAGCGGTTTGCTGTAGCCTGTAGCGTAGACAATGCATGTAATTGAGGCGGCGGCGTTCGCTTATCAACTGTTTCTACAGAAGTGACAACACCAAGTGAATTTGGTTGGATGTCATGCTTCGCAAGTAGGTCCTGGATAATTTCCTTTTTCGGTTCCTTTGCTTTCGCTTTCCCTTTGTACGTTCCATTTACGGCGGTAAAAGTTGCTTCGATTTCATAGAATGGTTCTGAAATGAATGCTTCAATTTCCTTTTGCCGCTGATAAATAAGGTAAACAGTTGGCGATTGGACACGGCCAATCGAAAATACTTCCCGAATTCCACGTGCTTGCAACAAAAGTGAATAAAGGCGAGAACCATTCATCCCGACGAGCCAGTCACTAATCTGCCGGGCTTTCGCTTCCTCGTACATGAGAAGGTCTTTGCGGTTATCTTGTAGGTTCGCAAATCCTTTCCTCACTTCATCCACTTCGAGCGAATTAATCCAAAGCCGTTTAATCGTCTGGTTTTTTGCACCTGTTTGATAATAGATACTATAGAAGATATTCGATCCTTCACGGTCCACGTCACAGGCGTTAATGACAGTATCAGTACCTTTAATCAGCTTTTTTACAATGGCGAACTGCTTGCTTTTTCCTTTTGCGACTTGAAACTCATAGTTTTCCGGCAAGATTGGTAAACTGGCAAGCGACCACTTGGCCCATTTTGGATCATATTCTTTTGGTTCCTTCAATTCGACAAGGTGGCCGATTCCCCATGTAATGTATGCACCTTCTGAAAATATGGGAGAAGGTAATAATTCCAAATAACCTTCATGTCGCCGCACAGAAAAAGCGTCTGCGTACGCTTTTGCTTGGCTTGGTTTTTCGGCTAGGATGACTGGCTTCATGACAACACCCCTTTTCTTTATGGATTTAAATGTTTATCTTACATTATCGCATAAATCAAGGTGGTTTTCTAATTGAATCAATGTTGGACTGAGTCAAGTTGATCTTCACCAAGAAACTAATAACTCTGTTAAAGTAAAAAAATTGAAAACACTTAACATATAAAAAGATTATTCTCCAAATTAAAATAGTAACCACAAAAATCTAACACATTAGTGTAAACAAAAGGTAGAAAAAAGTCGATTTTTGTGGTATACTATATGAGCATTTCGAGATAGAGATCAATAAGATAGTGGGTCTTCTATCTTAAAAAATGTCGAAAAATGTTAATATTTGTCGGAAAATATAAACTTATGGTAATGGGTTTATAGGTTTTTTTGTGCGGAAACTTATAGCTCGTTATGTGTCATAAAAAAATACTAGATTATAAAAACCCTTTTTTTATTATGAATTAAAAATAGAACTTTCACTATTTTTTTTGGGGTTTATTAGGAGGGGCAAACGATGGCGGACAAAAAGACAGCGAATAAATCTACTCGCAGAGATTTTCTTAAGAAATCTGGTTATGTAGCTGGTGGTGTTGTTGGTGGTAGCGTTTTAGGTGGATTGCTCGGAACTCAATTGGGAGAAACTAAAGAAGTTTCTCCAGTTGCAACCAAAGTACAGCAGCATGATCACGCTCTAGAATATTTTACGAACCGAGCGGATTTCATATTGCTGGAACAGGCAACAGAGCGAATTTTCCCTGAAGATGAAAATGGACCGGGTGCGATTGGTTTAGGAGTTCCTTATTATATCGATCACCAATTAGCAGGTAAGTGGGGAATCAATGCGAAAGATTATAGACAGGGACCGTTTCACGCGGGAGAGGCTGTTCAAGGTTATCAAACGCAATTAAAATATCATCAGGTTTTTGACTTGGGAATAGAAGCAATTGAGAATCATAGCCAAGCGACATTTAAAGAGAAATTTACAGCATTAGATGGCGAACAGCAGGATGAGATCTTAGTAGCTCTTGAAAATGATAAAGTGAAAATACCTGGCCTTAAATCAAGCTTCTTCTTTGAAATATTACGCAAAGCGACTTTAGAGGGTGCGTATGCAGATCCACTTTACGGTGGGAACAAGGATATGCAAGGTTGGAAGATGAAAGAGTATCCTGGTGTTCAAATGACTTATTCGGCTGAACAAGTGGCTTCTAATGAATTCATTAAAGTTGCACCAGTGAGTCTTCATGACAGACTAAACTAATAATTATATAAAATAATGAAGCTGAATAAGAAAGCTTCATAAAATACGAACAGCAGGAAGAGGGGTTATTCATTATGGTTACAAAACTACCTAAAACAGATGTTGTAACGGTAGGTGTAGGCTGGACAGGCGGAATTATAGCTGCTGAGGCCAGTAAAGCTGGTTTAAAAGTTGTCGGATTAGAACGTGGTGGAAATCGCGGAACGGAAAACTTTGGTATGAAACATGATGAACTGCGCTATGCAATACGCGGTGAATTGATGCAGGATTTATCGAGAGAAACGTTAACATTTAGAAATAATGGTGGTCAACGTGCATTACCAATGCGTCAATATGGATCCTTCATGTTAGGAAATGGTGTTGGAGGAGCAGGTACGCATTGGAACGGGATGACGGACCGTTATTTACCATATGACTTTGAAATTAGATCAAAAACGATTGAAAGATATGGCGAGAGTAAAATCGCGAAAGGACTTCTCATTCAGGATTGGGGAATTACCTACGATGAAATGGAGCCATATTATACGAAGTTTGATAAAATGGCTGGTATTTCTGCTGACGAGACACCTCTTCGTGGAAAACGTTCGGAACCCTTCCCAAATCCGGCATTGAAAAATGGTCCTGAGCTTGATTTATTTAAAGAAACAACGAAAAAAATGGGACTGGATCCTTTCACTATGCCAGCAGCTAACAACTCACAACCTTATCAAAATCCAGACGGTCAGCATTTAGCTGGTTGTCAAATGAACGGATTCTGTGAACGTTTCGGTTGTGAATATGGTGCAAAAGCAAGTCCAAACGTTACGGTTATTCCAACAGCATTGAAAACTGGTAATTTTGACCTTCGCCCATATTCTGAGGTTATCGAAATTCTACACAAAGGTGGAAAAGCAACAGGGGTTATTTATGTTGATACACGCACAGGTGAGAAATTTGAACAACCTGCAGATATTGTTGCAATTACAAGTTATACGTTTAATAATAATCGTTTGTTACTCAATTCAAAACTTGGTACTGCCTATGATCCTAAAACGCAAAAAGGTACAATTGGAAAGAATTATTGTTACCAAATTATCGTAGGTACAGACGGGTTCTTTGATGATCGTAAATTCAACACTGCAATTGGTTCAGGTGGACTCGGTGCGACATTAGATAACTTTAGTGGTGATAACTTTGACCATACAGATCATGACTTTATACATGGTGGAGCAATCATCATGAACCAATCAGGAAAAAGACCGATTGAGAATAACCAAGTTCCTCCAGGTACACCAAGCTGGGGTAAAGACTTTAAGAAACAATCATTAAAATACTATAACCGCCACTTGAACGTTCATACGTATGGCGCAGTTATGCCTCATGTCAATAACTATTTGGATTTAGACCCGACATATAAAGATGTATACGGTAATCCACTTGTTCGCATGACGTTTGATTTTTCGGAAACGGACCGTAAACGTGGTAAATTCCTGAACGACCAAACGAAGAAAATCATGCAAGAAATGGGAGCAACGCATGTCTCTGAGCATCAATCACTTGAGCATTATGACATAACAAAATATCAAGCGACACATAATACAGGTGGTGTTATCATGGGAGCAGACCCTGAAACATCTGCTGTCAACTCTTACCTACAAATGTGGGAAGCGGATAATGTTTTCGTTGTTGGTGGATCAGCATATGCTCACCAAAGTGGTTACAATGCGACTCATACTTTAGGAGCGCTTGCTTACCGAGCATCAGAAGGAATCATCAAATATAGTAAAGAAGGAAACATGCTAGTCTAAGCGTGTTAAATAGAATCGGACTCAAATCCGAGGAACAAATTTGTTACCTGACTGAGTAAGTGAACAAGGGTAGTTCCTGTTCGTTTTACTTAAGTACTCGTGAACATATTACGAAGCACACCAACCCTTTAAAGGGTTGGTGTGCTTTTTTAAATATTGTAATAGGGATAGAAAAGAGTAAGGAATCCATGAAATAATACCTTCTTGAATGATAGGTAAAGATTAATATTTGACGAACAATTTGGTTACTTGTTAAGAAGTGGTTTTGTTTTCAACTGCTATGGTGGCTCACTTTTAAGCTACATTATACAAAGAAGGTTTTCTAATAGGTGAGCAGATAAGGTTCCTGTCACCTGTCACAATGTGAAAAAAGAAGTCAACCAAGATTTAACCTGGCCGACTTCTTTTCTCTGAACAGTGTTTCACTTCTGTTTTTAAAAGAAACTAATATGGATTTTACTTCTTTTTTAAAGTGATGAGTGCTTATTTCAAAGCTTAAACTGACGAACCAACTCATGTAACTCATCTGCTAAGTCGGATAGTTTCTCTGATCCCATTGCTACTTCTTCCATCGAGCTACTTGATTGTTGGCTTGTTGCAGCAGTTTCTTCGACGCCAGCAGCTGACTCTTCGGAAATTGCCGCAATTTCCTCAATCGAGCTATTCAATGTTTGGCTGTTTACTGCAATATCTGATAAGTTCTCGGCAATTAATTTAATATTATCGACCATTTCTGTCACAGCACCGTTAATTTCATCTAAAGTGTCACTTGTCGTTTTAATGTGGAGTGTTCCTTGTTCGACTTCTCTGTAGCCGCTTTGAAGCGATTCGGTTACATCGGATGACTCTGTTTGAATATTGTTAACAATACCTGTGATATCCGTTACTGAAACAGATACTTGTTCTGCAAGCTTTCTTACTTCATCTGCAACTACTGCGAACCCTTTTCCATGTTCTCCAGCTCTTGCAGCTTCAATCGCTGCATTTAAGGCTAGGAGGTTCGTTTGCGCTGCCACTTCTTGAATAACAGAAACCAACTTAGATATCTCTTGCGTCTGATTGTCGAGGTGATCCATCTTTCTAACGGCTTCTTGAACGATTTCTTCGATTTTCATCATTTGGTTCTCTGAAGATGCCATCAATCGTTGTCCATCATTTGTCAGGCCAAGTACTTCTAAAGAGGATGTTTGTATTTGCCCTCCTTTTTCACTCGTTTCCTGTGCTTTTGTAGCAAAAACACCCATCGTATAAGCTAGACTACTAGCATTGTCTGCTTGTTTTTCCGTTCCAGATGCAATTTCCTGCATCGTCATGGCAATTTGTTCCGATCCTGTTTTTACTTCTATTGCTGATTGAGTTAATTCTTCACTTTGTGCTGAAACGCTGAGAGAAGCGTCAGCAACTTGTTGAAGTGTCTCATGAAGTGTGTTTTTCATAACTTGCATCGCTTCCGTTAATTGCCCAATTTCATCATTTCGGTTACTTTCTCTTATTGCAACTGTTAAATCACCCTTAGAGAGTTCCCCCATCAATCCGGCTATATATTTAATTGGATTCGAAATCGTTTTACTGAACTTAATAGATACAAACAGCACAACTAACAATGTCGCGACTGTAATAAATAATGCGATTAACACAATTTGTTGCTTCGTATCCTGAATAACAGATATGTCTTGATTGATGCCGATCGCGCCAATAATCACACTTTGCGTTGGATCATACATCGGGATATAGGAATTCAGACGTTCGCCATTACTTTCGGAGATTGCTTCTCCATTCTCAACAGAAGATAATATTGAAGCATGATCAATGGCCTTCCCGACATTTTCCTCTTCAGAAGAGACAACAACCGTTCCGCTTTTATCATATAAATCAATGGTCACGCCTTGCAACATCTCGTTCAATTCCTTTAGAAAGGTACCGTCAACACCCGTTTGTAGGGTTCCAATCACTGTATTATTGTGGATTACAGGTGCAAAAGCACGGACGGAAAGACCGCTAGAACCAAACTCAAAACCGGAAATCGATTGGCCATCTAACGCAGATTGAATTGCTGGAAGTCCGCTCTTGTCATCTCCATGCTTATCTGGATTATGCCCACGTAACGAAACAATGCCTGAAGTATTTCCGAATTCAAATACATCAAGTCCATGTTCCGTCTGGAGACGAGGGTAATTTTTCTCGACCTCTTGTAGTAGTTCATCACGCTTTCCTGATTGCAAAGCTAAGACAAGTTCTTCATCTGCAGCATAAATCGATGTAATCTCAAGGAGGGCTTCGGAAGCCTTGTTGAATTGCGTTTGAATGGTATGCTCCATTTCTTCCTGCTGATTGGTAATCAGTTTTGTAAATCCTTGTTCCATTGCATAATAAATCACGAGAACTGTAATTATTAATGGAATAATTGTTAACGACAAAAAGATTGCGAGCAACTTTTTGTTTAAGCTGTTTGGATTAAATATTGTTTTCATTTCAAAATTCCTTTCATATCTGTTCAAGGATTCGAATCAATAGGTGATTCTTCAAACTTCTCATTTCTTTATACCTATAGCTAATAATAATCGCTATATAAGTAATTGTCACTAGAAAGTGTCATTTTTCACAATGAAATCACATTAGGTAGCGAAGGTTAAGTTTTCTACGCTATATATAGGAGATAAAACAGATTACTGGATATTAAAATGAGTTTTCGATATGGTTAGCATGCTATCCAATTTTTTCTATGAGAAGGTGAACTTTTGATTGATGATGAGATTCGTGAAATACTTGATGGAATATCGGCTCAGATGCGTAGAAATTACTCGGAAATGCTGCGTGAACTAAACCTTCATGTTGGTCAGGACCAGTTATTGTGCCGCCTTTGGAGCGAGGATGGCGTTACACAGACCCAGTTAAGTGAACGTTTGAACTGTGAACCGCCAACCGTAGCAAATATGGTAAAAGCGCTCGAAAGTTATGATTTGATTTATCGGCGGCGTGATGAGTTAGACGGTAGGGTCAACAGGGTTTATTTAACGACTAAAGGTCACAATATAAAAGATCCTGTCGAGCGTATTTGGGTAAAGCAGCAAGATAAATTATTGGATGGCATTTCATCCGAAGAGCGTATCGTTTTAAAAAAGCTTCTGAAAAAAATGGCTGAAAATATTAAGTAAGCTCAGCCTATTTTTATTCAATTAGTTAGCATGCTACTTAATTCTTAATATTAAAGGTAAAAGGGAGTTTTGAACATATGTCAACTTCGGCAACTCAAAGTAAATTACAATTATCAATTTTAGATCTAGCAAATATTTATCAAGGTAAGACTGCAAACGAGACTTTACTAGATTCAACTGAGCTTGTGCAGCTAGCTGAAAGTTTGGGCTATACTCGCTACTGGTTTGCGGAACATCATAATGCCAAAAACCAGATTAGTACTTCTCCTGATTTATTGAGTGCTCATGTAGCGGCGAAATCGAAAAGTATACGTGTGGGGTCAGGTGGTATTATGTTGCCCAATCATAGTCCACTTAAAGTAGTCGAAAACTTTGCGCTATTGGAAGCTTTGAATCCTGGCAGGATCGACTTGGGAATTGGTCGGGCACCAGGAACGGATGGAATGACCGCATACGCATTAAGACGTTCTCGTGAAGCGGTAACTACTTATGATTTTCCGCAACAACTAGATGAGCTACTTGCATTCTTTTCCCGAAATTTTCCTGCTAATCATCCGTTTAGTGGAATTACACCGACAGCAGATGAATCATTATTACCTGCAATTTACATGTTGGGGTCAAGTGATGGGGGCATGCAGTTTGCGGTTGAAAAAGGGTTGGGCTTTGTCTTTGCAGCACATATTGCACCTCATTTAGCAGTCCCGATGTTACGTGCTTATCGCGAAAACTTTAAACCCTCTACGTACATGTCTGAGACTAAAAGTATTTTATCGACAATTGTTATTACGGCTGAGACCAACGAGGAGGCGGAGTACTTGGCGGGCCCGGTAGAATTGTTTTGGGCTCGATTAGTAACAGGGAAATTGGAACTGCCAATTCCGACTCTTGAAGAGGCGAGTTCTCATGTCTATTCTCTAGCGGAGGAACGAGCACGACGTGAGAATAAAACGCGTTTTGTAATAGGTAGTGTAGAAAAAGTTGCAACGAAACTAAGAAACCTTGCTACAGAAGCAATGGTTGACGAAATCATGATGATGGATTTTTACACAGAAACTGTCGATCGACATAAAGGATACCGACTATTGGCAGAAGAGTTTGGTCTTTCATCTAACTAAGTAATTTATCGCAAAAAGCACGTCGATTTTATCTGAGGAGATGGTTGTTTTGAAAAGCAATGCAAAAATGCAATTAGCAATGCAATTGGGTTCTGGATATGGCTTAGATGCAGGTGCTTGGCGAATGCCGGGCGCTGATCCGACTGCCTATACAAATATGGACGTCTACGTAGAGTTGGCAAAAATTGCTGAACGAGGGAAGATACAGATGCTCTTTATAGCAGATACGCCAGTACTGTCAGTGGACTTGAGTAATCAGCCACCGCAAACTCCAATGGATCCAATGCTGACATTAGCTGTGATTGCACGAGAGACTGAACGCATCGGACTTGTAGCGACGTTATCCACAACATTTAATGAACCTTATAACGTAGCTCGTCAGCTCAAAACACTAGATGTAATTAGTAATGGACGTGCAGGATGGAATGCGGTAACAACATCAAATCAAGCAGCTGCGGCAAATTTCGGCAGTACTGTTGCCAGTCGTACCGAGCGATATGAGCGGGCGCATGAGTTTATCCAACTTGTTCAAGCGTTGTGGGGGAGCTGGGGTGAGGATGCTTTAATACTTGATACGAAAAACGGTAATTATGCTGATATGAATAAGATTAAACCGGTTAATTTGGGTGGGAAATACTTGTCTTCTCAAGGGCCATTGCCAATACCACCTTCTGCGCAGGGACAGCCCGTTATTTTTCAAGCAGGTGGTGGTCGTGAGGGATTGGAGCTAGCAGGTCGATACGCGTCCGGAGTATATGCAAACCCTTTCGACATTCCTTCTGCGATGACTCACCGGGCCATGGTACGGCAGAGTGTAACTAGCTTCGGGCGAAATCCTAACGAGATAAAGTTGTTGCCAGGGATTATTCCTTCGATTGCATCAACAGAACGAGAAGCATTGGAACGACGCAAACAACTTGATCAGTCTATCGATTTACCAGGGAGAGTTGGTTATCTTGGTCATATGATCGGGGTACCGCTGTCAATCGATGACATTGATCTTCCTGTATCGGAAGACTTGCTGAAGCGTACATATGCGAATTCTGAGGATCCAAGATCAGTCTATGCGCTTGAACTGGCACGAAGTGGTATGACGGTTCGTGATGTGTTGGCGCATGGGGTCATTAATTACCATCCTGTTATTGCAGGGACACCTGAGCAAGTAGCGGATTTCATGGAGCAATGGTTTGTTGCGGGAGCTTGCGACGGTTTTGCTATTCAACCGGATGTCAGCTTTGACGGCGTTTCTGATTTTGTCGACCATGTGATTCCTATTCTACAAAAACGCGGACTGTTTCATGATGATTACGAGGGCACTACGTTACGCGACCATATGGGTGTATCATACCAGTACGGGTTCTAATAAAAGATAGTAACTACTTATTTTACAAGCTCAGCATGATTGGGAAACTACTCATACATATCGTAAAATGAAAAAGGTACAAAAATAATTGAGCTGACAACATCTACAATGATAGCATTTGCTTATTCTAGAAATTTTTTCATAGTGTATGGTGGACTGGCATCGGAAGCAAACTGAAACAAATGAGTTGATATTTGCCTCGAATTCATATAGTATGAATTCGAGGTAATTACAATGAAGATTTAAAGAGGAGATTAATAAAATGAACATATTAGTAGTCAAAGCAAATAACCGCCCAGCTTCAGAAGCTGTATCAAGTAAAATGTATGAAACTTTCATGAATAATCTTGAAGGTGTAAACGTAACGACTTACGATGTATTCGAAGAAGATATGCCTTATCTTGGTCAAGAATTATTCGACGCTTTCGGTAAAGTACAATCGGGCGAAGAAATGACAGATATCGAACAACGTCTTTTAGCTGCAAAACAAAAAGCAATGGATGCATTAACAGCGGCAGACATCGTTGTTTTCGCCTTCCCATTATGGAACTTAACAATCCCGGCTAAACTACATACATTCGTCGACTATGTATACCAAGCTGGTTACGCATTTAAATATGATGAAAATGGACAAGCTGTACAATTAATGACTGACAAAAAAGCTGTTATTCTAAATGCGCGTGGTGGTATTTATTCAACACCGGAAGCAGCACCAATGGAAATGGCTGCCAACTATATTAAAAATGTCTTTGGTGGCGTATTTGGTATGGAAATCGTGCAGGAAGTTATTATTGAAGGTCATGCATCCGCACCTGATCAAGCAGAAGCAATTATTGCTGAAGGTTTAACAAAAGTGGAAGCTGTCGCTAAAGAGTTATCTGCAGTATTGGTTTAATATCAATTGGTTGTATATGATAGTCATAGGAATGATATCATTGTATTGGAAATTCAATACAAATAAGAAAGCACCATTCGGAATATCCTGAATGGTGCTTTTTGTTTATCCGAATATCAAAACAATAATATGGAGGTTTTAATATGGATATGAATTATTGCCCGAACTGTGGGGAAGTGTTAGAAGTGCGTATTATCAATGATGAAAAGTATAAAGCGTGTCCAAGTTGTTCGTTTATTCATTGGGGAAATTACAGTATAAGTGTTGGAGCTTTAGTCATAAAAGATGAAAAAATGTTGCTCGTTCGCCGTAAAGATAATCCGGGGAAAGGGAAATGGACAAACCCTGGTGGTTATATCGGACAAGCAGAACTCATTGAACAAAGCATCATACGTGAAGTAATAGAAGAAACAGGTGTAACCGCAAAAGTGAAATCGGTCGTAATGCTGGGGGATTATCCGGGTCGAGTACATAACGTCTATGTTGGATTTGCGATGGAATATGTAGAAGGGCAGCCACAACCAGATGACGTTGAAGTAGATGGTGCTGACTTTTTCTCATTGGAGGAAATGGAGTCAATGGATGTTGCAGATATGTCACGGGGACTGGCCCGAATCGCTTTTGAACAACAAGCCGTTGGATTAAAATTAAATCCACTGCCGAAAACAGTATTTAATGGCTACACCTTTTTTAATGTTTAGGAAGACGATAAATCGTTATACAATAGCACATGAATTTCACGATTATAATTCAACTACAGAGACAGATTAATGACGCTAACTATGCGTGGCGATTTTGGCAATGGTATAGTTTTGGTAATAGATATTTTACGAAAGAATGGGGGGTAATTCATAAAATGGGGAATAAGGATTCTATTGAGCTGAAAAACTTTTCTATCGGATCACCGAAACTAATGAAATATGATGGTGAGAAGGAAATGAATACCGGAATACGCAAGGAAACAGTGGAAGAGGCTTTTTTAACAAAAGAAGGATTTCACGGGGATGGCGTTGCCGACTTACGTTTTCACGGTGGCCCTGATCGCGCCGTTTGCGTTTATCCATATGAACATTATTCGCAGTGGGAACAAGAATTTGGAACCCCTTTACCTGCCGCAACCTTCGGGGAGAATTTAACAGTCCTAAATATGTTGGAAACAGATGTTCATATTGGCGATATCTTTAGGTTGGGGGAGGCGGTTATCCAAATCACACAAGGCAGAATTCCGTGTAGTACAATTACTAAGCGAACGAATCTGCCATTACTTCTAAAACGAATGGTGGAGACAGGTTTTACAGGCTACCTCAGCCGTGTTTTAGAGGAAGGAACAATTAGACAAGATTCCAAGATAACATTGATTGAGCGGCATCCTAAGCGGGTGTCAATCCTGTTCGCAAACGAGACTTATTTTCATAACACTAGAGATATTGAAGGTATTAATAAGATACTAGACGTTTCGGAATTGGCCGGAGAGTGGAAAGAGTCATTAGAAAATCGGCTAAATAAATTAACAAGTTTATAGCTGTAAAGATAGGCTATTAGAATCGTTTGCATAGCTAGAATTTAAACACCACGTCACAAGTGCGAGCACCTGTGGCGTGGTATTTTTATCGCGTTTTCGCCAGGAAGTATTTCTTTTTCCTTTACAACTTTATTAAACTTGGTTGTCTTCATCACTTCGGTATTCTAAAATATCTCCAGGCTGACAGTCCAAAGCCTTACAAATCGCCTCTAGAGTTGATAAACGAATCGCTTTTGCCTTTCCATTTTTTAATATAGAAATGTTAGCCATTGTTATCCCAACTCTCTCCGAAAGCTCCGTTACGCTCATTTTCCTTTTTGCCAACATCACATCAATATTGATTATAATCGCCATTTTTTCACCTCAGACTGTTAAATCATTTTCAGATTTTATCGTAATAGCTTCTTGCAAAAGTTTTTGGAGAACAGCAGCAAAGACTGCGATTACCAATGGAGCAAAAATAAAAAGCATTCCAACCAATACGACACCTGGAGCGTCATCTAACTGCGCAAAGATAAAGAAGAATGGCAGTCCAATGAGATGTAAGCCACTGATTGTGATTGCGCAATACTTTATATTTTTCAAAGCTTTTACGGATATTTCCGAGAATGCTTTGTTCTTGTCAATATAACTTAACAGTTTAAAAGCTTGATACAATGCGATGAAATACGGTATCGCCGACACATACATAACGGTTACAAAGCCATATACCACATAAGCGAACTCCGAATTACTTTCAGTTGCATCTTTCGCTAGTATTGGCAACGCAAATATACATATAGCAAGGATTGGGAGTCCGAGAAAAATAACAGCTATTTTCAAAAAGTTTGTTGAACCTCGTTTCATAAAAAGCACCTCACCTCTTAATTGATAGTTTTATTTTAGCATGGTATTTATCGTTTTTCAATAAATATTTATTGCTAATAACTGATTACAAACATCCCAGTACTTGTATAGTTGCTATTGGATTGCTTTGAATTGAACGACTTCTATACCATTATCGAGATATCTCTACTTGTTTTTTCGGTAATCGTATGGTGGTTGTTCATCCGTCGCTCTCCAAAGACAGAAGTACAAGAAGTGCTGAAGCTTTTCGGGACTAAAGAATAGCTCACTTCTCATATGGAGAGAAGCGGCCAAAGATACAATTTTGGCCGCTCAAGCTTCTACTATTAAGTCTCTATAGTCTCTATTTTTATTTTAAGGAAATATCACTTTCTTATAGAGTAAAGCAGAGAATACAATGTACAACGTGCTAGAGTGCCCGAAATTGCATCTTCGGGCACTTACAATCTTTAATGGAAGCTCATCTATTCTTTTCATTCAAAGCCACTGCATTTTTCACTTGACTATTGTAGGAACGCGACAGGTGATTAATCACAACAGGATTATCCCAAAGAGTGTGGCTAGAAGTGACGGAGTCACTTCTAGCTACACCTTCCCCTTGGTAAAAGTGTCGTGATTAATTCGCCGAAAGCGGGCCGAAAATAGTCCAGTGAAAATGTTGGTTTTCAGGGTCTACTCGCCAGCGCCTTTTGCAAGTATATGTTTAATCAACATAGGTGTTTAGATAAAAATAATAAGCATGCCTCATTATGTGAACCTCTCCATAACTTCAAAATAGTAATTCACTACACCTGTTATTAACTACGAAATATAAGTAAATACCAAGGATTCTCTACAAATACAAACTAATTAGATCTAATGTGTTGACAGTTGTAGCGTATTCATGTTAAATTTAGTTTGAATTCAAGATACTTGAATTCGAGGTAATCGGAATAAATGCTATAGAAGAGTGAAACAATTGAATATGGCTCCTAAAAAGTTGAATATCGTTTCTGTAATTTATGAAACGATTTGAAAAGATTCAGCGAAGTATAAATTGAAACCATCAGAGTCATGTATTGATAGGAAAGAAATTATTAAGTACACACCTTGAATCCAAGGAAATCAAAGGAGGAAACAAAATGAACCATTTAAAAGGAATTCACCACGTAACAGCTATCACAAGTAGTGCAGAAAAGAACTATGAGTTTTTCACATACGTATTGGGAATGCGTTTAGTAAAGAAAACAGTCAATCAAGATGATATTCAAACATATCACCTATTCTTCGCAGATGATAAAGGTTCTGCTGGTACGGATATGACATTTTTCGATTTCCCTGGTATTCCAAAAGGCACACATGGAACGAACGAAATTTATAAAACTGCTTTCCGTGTGCCGACAGACGCAGCGCTTGATTACTGGGTGAAACGTTTTGATAAGTATAAAGTACAAAATAATGGTGTTGAAGAAGTGTTCGGCAAGAAAACAATTTCATTTGTGGACTTTGACGAGCAACAATATATGTTGGTTTCTGACGAATTTAATGAGGGTATTGAATCAGGAACGCCTTGGCAAAATGGTCCTGTACCATTGGAGTTTGCAATTACAGGATTAGGACCGATTCATATTCGTATCGCACAATTTGATTATTTAAAAGAGGTTTTGGAGAAAGTGATGTTAATGCGTGAAATCGCACAAGAAGGCCCAATGCATTTATTTGAAATGGGTGAAGGTGGGAATGGTGCGCAAGTAATTGTAGAGCATAATACGGTTCTCCCAGAAGGTCGCCAAGGCTACGGTACAGTTCATCATACTGCCTTCCGTGTAGAAGATACGAAAGTATTATATGAATGGATTGACCATATGCAAACTGCTGGTTTCGGTACTTCCGGGTATGTGGATCGCTTCTTCTTTGAATCTTTATATGCACGAGTAGCACCTGGCATTCTTTTTGAATGGGCAACAGATGGTCCTGGCTTTATGGGGGATGAGCCTTACGAAACAGTAGGGGAAATTTTATCATTACCACCATTCCTTGAAGGAAAACGGGAACAAATTGAGGCATCAGTACGACCAATCGACACGGTACGTAGCACACTTAAAATTGACAAAGAGTACTTATAAGGAGGTGAAATTGTAAAATGGGTTTTTTTAGTAAGTTATTTGGAACACAACAACCACAACAACAAGAGGAGGAAAAAACAATGACAAAATCAAACATAGGTATTATTTTAGGATCGACACGTGAAGGACGCGTAAGCCCACAAGTAGGGACATGGGTAAAAGAATTAGCAGATAAACGCGGGGATGCAAACTACACGATTATTGATATCGCAGAATACAAATTACCACTTTTAGGTGAAGCCGGCGGCGACGCATCAGGTGCAGCAGCATGGTCAGAAATCATTGCAAAACAAGACGGATTTGTATTCATCGTTCAAGAATACAATCACTCGATTACAGGAGCACTCAAAAATGCGCTAGACTACTTACGTGATGAGTGGAACAATAAAGCTGCAGGTATCGTATCATACGGTTCAGTAGGTGGAGCTCGTGCAACAGAACATTTACGTGGTATTTTAAGTGAATTATCTGTAGCGCATGTTCGTGTTCACCCAGCGTTATCGTTATTTACAGATTTCGAAAATGGTACAGACTTCAAACCAGCTGCTGTACAAGCAGATTCAGTAAACCAAATGCTCGACCAAGTTATCCCTTGGACAACTGCATTAAATACTGTACGTAACTAATTTTAACGCAAGTAAATTTATACAAGTCGCAAAATGTGCATATGCACATTTTGTGATTTTAATAAATAAATTCTTAGCAAAACGATTTCAAGCGGATTGAAGGTTTTGCTTAGAATTTATACCGGAAAGGAAGATACTAAGATGAACAAAATAGCGGGTCATCACCATATATCCATGATTACAAAAAAAGGACAACAAAACAATCAATTTTATGTAAAGGTGCTCGGACTGCGTAGAGTGAAAAAAACAGTCAATCAAGATGATCCAAGCATGTATCATTTGTTCTATGGAGATTTAACGGGTAGCGCCGGAACAGAGTTGTCCTTCTTTGAAATCCCGATGGCTGGAAGCACAAGGAGAGGAACGAATGCAATTACGCGGATTGGGTTACTCGTTCCGTCTTATGATAGTTTACTGTATTGGAAAGATAGATTTGAATTACTTGATGTAAAACATGGGGAGTTAACCAAGTACGCAGGGCGTGACGCACTCCATTTTGAAGATGCTGAGGGTTTACGTCTAGTCCTGTTAAATAATAACGATGACGAGGTTCCGACGCTGTGGCAGACATGGGACGATTCAATTGTTGTAGAGAAACATCGTATTCTTGGAATGGGCGCAGTGGAAATGACCGTGCAATCTTTAGATAGCCTAGCGAATACGTTAGAAAACTTGTTTGGGTATGAACTAGCCTCACGTAAAGCAAAAGAAGTTATCTATCAGTCAGTAAAAGGACAGTCTTTTGGTGAAATTGTCATTGTGGAGAAGGGTGGTCCACAAGAGAGACCAGGAAAAGGCAGTGTGCATCACGTAGCTATCCGAGTAAAAGATGGCGTTGAGTTACGTGAGTGGAACCAACGTATTCAAGATTTTGGTTTTGCAGTGAATAAAATAACAGACCGTTACTATTTTGAGAGTTTATATTTTAGAGAAGAAAATGGTATTTTATTTGAATTAGCGACAGATGGACCAGGTTTTACAGTGGATTCGACCATTGAATCCTTGGGGGAAAAGTTAGACTTACCGCCATTTTTGGAGAGTAAGCGAGTTGAAATTGAGGCGAAATTAGAACCCATTGAGTAAAGACAAGGGAACTAGTACAAGTAGTTACGATAGGAAAAGGAAAGAACAATAGAGGAGGAAATAATTGTGAAAAAACGAACAGCAGGTATTCACCACATTACAGCAATTGTTGGTCATCCACAGGAAAATATTGATTTTTATGCAGGGGTATTAGGTTTACGTTTAGTTAAACAAACAGTGAATTTCGACGATCCGGGCACATATCATTTGTATTTTGGAGATGGTGGTGGAAAACCAGGTACTATTATCACCTTTTTCCCATGGGCAGGCGCTGCTCAAGGTCAAATTGGAGATGGTCAAGTTGGTATTACGTCGTACGTTGTCCCAGTAGGATCTTTGGATTTTTGGGAAAAACGTTTGGTTAAATTTAAAATTGAATATAAACAAGTAGAGCGTTTTGGTGAGACATATTTACAATTTGATGATCCACACGGCTTACATCTTGAAATTGTTGAACGTGAAGCGGGAGCGTTAAACGATTGGACATTTGGAGAAGTAACCAAAGAAGTAGCTATAAAAGGATTTGGTGGGGCAACTCTATACTCAAGCAGACCAGAAGAAACTGCTAAAACAGTAACGGATGTAATGGGGCTTGAATTGGTTGGAACTGAAGGTGACTATACCCGCTATAAAGCTTCTGCTGATTTAGGAAATATCATAGATTTAAAAATGGTCGCTGGTGTTCGTGGCAAGATGGGTGTAGGGACGGTTCACCATATCGCATGGCGGGCTCAGGATGATGCAGATCATCTTGAATGGCAACAACATGCGAGGAATCTTGGTCAACATGTAACAGAATTGAAGGACCGCAACTACTTCAATGCACTGTACTTCCGTGAATCAGGTGAAATATTATTTGAAATTGCAACAGATCCACCAGGATTTGCACATGATGAAACACTTGAAACAATGGGTACTCAGTTGAAGTTACCTGTACAATATGAACAACGTCGTGAGCAATTAATTAATGCGCTTATTCCAATTCAAGTGCGTCCAATCGACTAAATTAGGAGGCTGAATAAATTGATTTCGATTGACCCAAAACAAAATAGTGAGCGGGATAATTATAAACTTCTCATTGGTACTATAATTCCTAGACCTATTGCTTTTGTTACTACCGAGTCTGAGGATGGTATCGTTAATGGTGCACCATTTAGCTATTTCAATATCGTTTCATCCAACCCGCCTATGGTTTCATTAGCTATCCAAAGACCTAGTGGTGGATTGAAAGATACTGCCAGAAATATTTATAGCAATCGTGAATTCGTCGTGCATATTGTAGATGATGAAAATGTGGCGAAAATCAATGAAACCGCAGCTTCATTACCTGCAACAGAAAGTGAAATTGAATTGGCGAATCTAACGCTTGTACAAAGTGAAAGTATCTCTGTACCGGGAGTGAAAGAAGCTAAAGTTCGAATGGAATGCAGACTTGTACAAGCCATTCCTTTAGGTGGAGAAGGACCTGGTAGTGATTTGTTTATTGGAGAGATTGTACGCTTTCACATTGACAAAGAGATTTATGAAGATGGTCGAATTGACCCGAGGGGCTTAAACGCTGTCAGCCGCTTAGCTGGTACCAATTACGCAAAGATTGGCGACATCTTTTCTCTTGATAGACCGAAGTAGTATTAAAAACCCACTAAGATTATCCTCTTTTGAAAGGAGAGAATAAATATTATGCAACATATATTTAAACAAGGAACAAATAGTGAAAAACCAGTTCTATTACTATTACACGGTACTGGTGGCAATGAAAATGCTTTATTGTCTTTAGCAGATATCGTAGATCCTGATGCTTCTGTACTCAGTGTACGTGGGAATGTATTAGAAAACGGGATGCCTCGTTTCTTTAAACGATTAGCTGAAGGTATTTTCGATGAGGAGGATTTAATTTTCCGAACAAATGAGCTCAATGCATTTTTAGATGAAGCTGCTACAGAATATAAATTTAACCGTCAAAACATCGTGGCTATTGGGTATTCAAACGGTGCCAATATTGCGGCCAGTCTGTTATTCCATTTTAATGATTCACTAAAAGGTGCGATTTTACATCATCCTATGGTGCCAAGACGAGGCATAGCACTTCCAGATTTAACAGGTATCCAAGTATTCATTGCAGCAGGAACAAATGATCCGATTTGTCCACAACAAGAATCCGTTGATCTGAAAAAACTGTTAGAAGATGCAAGTGCGTCAGTTGGTGTGATATGGGTAGATACTGGACATCAGCTCACAATGACAGAAGTGGAAGCCGCTAAACAATGGTATGAACAGATTTATTCTTAAACAGGTAAACTATTTTAAGTAGGTGATTAAGTGAATGATAAGTGTGAAAACCAGCCATATTTGTTGTTAATGAAAACAACAAAAGCAATTCAGGAGCGAATTAGGCGGGTAATGATTACTAATAAGCTTAACATTACGGAGTTTTCTGTTTTAGAGGTACTATTTCTGCAGGGGAAACAAACCATTCAGCAGATTGGTAATAGCATACTCATTGCTAGTGGTTCTATGACTTATGTTATAGATAAATTAGAAGATAAGGGATTATTAAATAGAAATGCATGTCCTGATGACCGACGAGTAATCCATGTGATACTAACGGAAGATGGAAACCACTTAATGCAGAAAATCATGCCAAACCATCAAGATATGGTTAATTACATGTTTGGATCTTTAACTGAAGATGAGTCTGAAACAATGGTAAATCTTTTAAATAAGGTAAGTAAAAGAGTAGAGGCATAATGTTTTTGATTGTAAATATCTAGAATCCGAGATGAATACAACAGCCCCGTTCTAGATTTAGAACGGGGTTTATATATTGCTCTTTAATTGGATAGAATTGTCAAAATGGAGAATGGGAACTCAATCTATTTCTCTTGCTTTCTGTGTATCCCTAACATTTTTTTGAACTGTTATCGCTGCAAATATACTAAGAACAAAAGCCATACCATAAAATCCTTTTTCACTTAACACAATACTTCCTGCATTGTATAATCCGATGGCCATTAATAAAATAGATACAATTAGCGCAAACCAGCTAATTCCATAATAGATATTCGTAACTGGTATTCCTTCATCTTTATCTCTAACTGCTTTTTGTAAAGATATAGATGAATACAGTCCGAATAGTAAAACTGCAAAGTAATATCCTTTTTCATTCAGTTCCATGACTGCGTTATACAAACCTAAGAGATAAGCCGATACACCTATTAGAAGCGCTGCTAAGGAAGCACCCTTGAAGGCTGAAGTGGGTTCTCCTAGTTTTCTTTCTACTTTCATTTTTGAATCACTTTGTGTTTCTTTGTCAAAGAACCCTTCATTATCGTTAGACATTGAATATTCCCCTCCCTTCAGACAATCATATCCAAACACATGTAAACTAGCAACAATCTTTGAAATAGTCAGACACCCAAAACTTGTTCGATTCCATAAAATTTTGACCTTAATATAATAAAATCTAGCTGCACTACGGCTTTTAAAAACGTAGATTATGGGCTTACTTCAAATATGTTTCAAATAATGAAACAAAGTGCTGAGTTGTTGAATCAAATTAAAAGGTGACCTAAGATGATTTTAGAGACGGGGTGAATTGGATGAGTAAATATGAAGTTGCGACATTAAAAAAAGGGCTTCAAATCTTAGATTTACTACAACAGGAACAATATCTAACTTTGACAGAAGTCACAAAGGCACTGGATTTAAATAAGACTACTGTTTTTCGGTTGCTGAGCACTCTGGAAAATATGAACTATATTTCAAAAAAAGGCAAGTATTATACATGGAACAATGAAAAGTTCCAAATGGATGGAAGTGAAAGATCCATTGACTGGACCACGTTACAAACACCTTACCAATTGGGAGTAAGTGCGGCAGAAGGTGTGTATATTGGGGTGCTACAAGGAACTGAAGTAGTTATGAAACAAATGATTAAACCCCCTTTTATAGAACCGTACCAGCCCGAGATAGGGGATCGTTCCCCATCCCACATTAGTGCTCTTGGTAAAGTCATATTGGCAAATTTAATACCAACTGACCAACAAGAAGTATTCTCTCTCCTTCCATTTAATCAAGCCACCGATAATACATTTGTAGATCAGGAAATTTTCTCTCAACACTTGGAAGTTATAAAAAACCAAGGATTTTCCATCGATGACGAAGAAAGATTTATTGGCGTTCGTTGCATTGCTGCCCCGGTATTCCATGAGAATCAAGTAATTGCAGCAGTCGCAATCGCTGGGCCAATTGACAAAATGAAAAAAACTATCCTAAGAGGATTGACGAATAAAGTGATAGCTGTAAGTGAAGAAATAACCAAGGAACTAAACAATCGGTATTAAGAATTGAATCCCCTGCATAGGAAATCATAGTAGTGATAATCATAAATGCAATTAAAATGCGAAATGAGGAAACCATAATGACGAAACAAACACAACTTGGAAAATCAGGAATATATATAAATCCGATTGGACTTGGAACCAATGCGGTTGGGGGACATAATCTATATCCTAACTTAGACGAAGAAGCGGGAAAAGAGCTCGTTCGAGTTGCGATTGAAAATGGTGTGAATTTTATCGACACAGCCTATCTATATGGACCGGGAAGATCAGAAGAATTAGTTGGAGAGGTAATTAAAGAAACAGGGAAAAGGGAGGATATTATTCTTGCAACGAAAGGGTCAATGAAATTCGTTGGCCAGGAAATGCAAAATGACAATACGCCATCCTTTTTGAAACAAGCAGTAGAAGATAGTTTGAAACGTATGCAAACCGACTATATCGACTTATTCTATATTCACTATCCAGATGGTGTTACACCGGGATATGAAGCTGTGGGAGCATTAAAAGAATTAAAAGATCAAGGGAAAATTAGAGCAATCGGCCTATCGAATTTTTCGTTGGATCAGTTAAAAGAAGCAAACAGAGACGGTTATGTTGATGTTTATCAAGGAGAATATAATTTAATCCAGCGTTCAGCTGAAAAAGAATTACTTCCCTATACTGCCGAGCAAAACATTTCCTTTATTCCATTTTTCCCGCTTGCTTCAGGATTGTTAGCAGGAAAATACAATAAAGACATGAAATTTAATGATTTACGTGCCAACATGCCGCATCTACAGGGCGAAGAATTTGAAAAGAACCTAGTGAAAGTGGAACAACTTCGTGAGATTGCAAATGCAAAACAGGCCGAAGTGGCACATATTGTTCTAGCTTGGTATTTAACACGCGATTCGATTGATGCTGTCATTCCTGGCGCTAAACGGGCAGATCAAGTGCTTAACAATTTAAAAACGCTAGATGTTCAATTAACAGAGAACGAGATTGCAAAGATTGACAGTATTTTTAGGTAAACATTAATTATGCATTTTTTATGAAACATCAAAGGAGAGAGTCAACAATGAAAGAGAAATACCAACCATTATTAGAACCTTTTACACTAAATAATGGAGTTCAGTTAAAAAACCGAATTGTCATGCCGCCTATGACCACTTTTTCGGCAAATCCGGATGATACTGCTTCAGACGCGGAGCTAGCCTACTATGCGGCTCGTTCGGGTGGACCAGGTATGGTGATTACGGCGTGTACATATGTGCAAGCAAGCGGAAAAGGTTTTGAGGGACAATTTGCAGCGGATCGGGATACGATGATTCCTAGTTTGAGAAGTGTTGCTTCTTCGATAAAAGATAAAGGGGCGAAGGCTGTATTGCAGCTTTATCATGGCGGGAGATTGGCCGTGCCACATCTGATTCCAGAAGGAGAAACTGTAAGTGCAAGCAGTGTTGCTCCCCTTCTTGATCGTGGTTTCTACAGTATCGAGAAAACACCTCGAAGCTTGACGGATGAGGAAGTCCTTCAATTAGTTATAGCATTTGGCGAGGCGACGAGGCGGGCTATAGAAGCTGGTTTTGATGGAGTGGAATTGCATGGTGCGAGTGGGTACATTATTCAACAATTCTTCTCCCCTCATTCGAATACACGAACAGATCGCTGGGGCGGATCCATTGAGAACCGATTGGCCTTTCCACTTGCCGTCATTGAGGAAGTGAAACGCGTAATTGCTGAGTATGCCAGAGAACCGTTTATTGTTGGCTATCGTCTGTCTCCAGAGGAACCGGAAACGCCAGGAATTACGATGGCTGAGACGTTCGTGCTTCTCGACTCACTAATGGATGAGGAAATAGACTATATTCATTTGGCGTTAAACGACTTATGGTCGAAACCTCGACGCGGTGTGGAAAGTGATCGTTCACGGGTCGAACTCATCCAGGAATATGTTGGAAACCGTGTTCCTATTATAGGAGTAGGCTCTATCCACACACCAGATCAAGCAGTACAAGCACTCGAGCAAACGGGTATTCCACTTATTGCTTTAGGAAGAGAACTTATTATGGAGCCGGAATGGGTAGAAAAAGTGCAACATGGAAAAGAAAACGAAATCAATACGACGATCACTCAAAATGATCAGGCCCGTCTCCAAGTACCAGATCCACTTTGGGAACTCATGATGTCCGTAGAGGGTTGGTTCCCTGTTAAAAGTTTGTGAAAGTAAAAAATTGTCCTCAGACATTTAAACTGGGGACAATTTTTTCTTGATGTAAAATGAGTATAATCTCACCTAACAACCTCGTTTTCCAAATCCTTTATCCTCTCTAATAGGACTCTGCTACTCACACCGATTCAAGAATGCAAAAGGTCTGTGGGCCAGGTATTAACTTTAAATCATTAATCCCATCTAGCTATGACCTTACAAACCTAGGGCAAGTCGACTTCTTCCATCAAATCAACTGTTGCAAATTAGTTACTTGACTACTGCTTATTTTAATTATATACTTACTTACATAAAGTAACTAACTAACTAGTGTCTTGTGTTTAAAAATGAGGAGGTAACAGCAATGAATTTTCATCATGAACCTATAACATTCGTAGGTCAAGTTAACTTAAAGGTACAAAATTTAGAACAGTCGTTAGCATTTTATCAAGAAGTAATCGGATTTAAGGTAGTAGAGCAAACTGAAAAAACTGCAAACCTGACAGCGGATGGAAAGACAGTATTATTAACAATTCAACAGTCGGATCATATAGTTCCTAAACAAGGGAAAACTACGGGATTATATCACTATGCACTTCTTCTACCTAAACGCTCTGATTTAGCTGCAATCGTGCAACATTTTAGAGGAATTGGTTTACGGTTTGGTTCTTCTGACCATCTTGTGAGTGAAGCCCTTTATTTATCTGACCCGGATGGAAATGGGATTGAAATCTATATAGATCGTGACCCTTCCGTTTGGGATTGGGATAACGGTGAAGTGGCTATGACAGTTGATCCATTGAATTTTACAGATCTCTTAGCTGTAGATGAACAGCAATCATGGGGAGGTTTACCTGCCGGCACTGTTATGGGACATATCCATTTGCATGTATCCGAGTTAGAAAAGACTGAAGAATTTTATATCGAAGGACTCGGATTTGAAGTAGTAAATCGATTTGGAGCTCAGGCACTATTCATTTCGGATGGTCACTACCATCACCATATTGGTTTAAATACTTGGAATGGATTAGGAGCTCCTGCGCCATCACCTAATAGCGTCGGGCTTGAATCGTTTACGTTAATGCTTCCAAATGAGGAAAAGAAAAATAAAATGATCGCTCAATTAAAGAATATTGGTGCTTCCGTCACTGAAGACAATGGTTCTACCGTTGCTACAGATCCTTCTGGAAATCGTATTCATATAAGAGTCTGAGGATTAAATGGAGGATTAATACAACTATGGGTGAAAGTGAAGGAATTAAAAATTCGGGAATTGAAATTGGTCTATACACACTTGGAGATATAGTGCCTGACCCGTTAACTGGAAAAACGATCAGTGCAGGGCAAAGGATTAAGGAAATAATGGAAGCGGCAAAACTTGCTGATGATACTGGACTGGATATTTTTGGTGTAGGAGAACATCATCGTTTAGACTATGCCATATCTTCACCTTCAGTCATCTTAGCTGCCATAGCCCAACGAACGAAACGAATCAAATTGACAAGTGCGACTACAGTGTTAAGTACGATTGATCCTGTTCGTTTGTTTGAAGACTTCGCTACATTGGATTTGCTATCAGATGGACGTGCAGAATTAATCGCAGGTCGTGGTGCGTTCCTGGAATCATTCCCCCTTTTCGGTTATGACCCAAATGACTATGATGCCTTGTTCGAGGAAAATATCGACTTGTTTTTAAAGCTAAACAAAAACGAGAGAATTACATGGGATGGTCACTTCCGCCCGTCATTAAAGAATGCTGAAATTGCACCCCGCCCCTTGCAGAAAGAATTGCCAATGTGGGTTGGTGTTGGAGGAACTCCAAGTAGTGCTGCCCGTGCTGGCAGGTTGGGAGTAGGGATGGCTTTAGCTATCCTAGGCGGTGATCCTGTGCGGTTTAAGCCGTTGGTGGATTTATACCGTCAAGCTGGAACAGAGGCTGGGCATGACCTAGAAGACCTTAAGATTGGGGTAACTGGTCATGGATATTTGTCAAAGACAACTCAACAAGCCAAAGATGAATTCTATTCTTATTATTCAAACTATAGGTCATACGTAGACCGTCAGCTAGGGATGGGCGAAGGGAAGATGTCACGGACGGAGTTTGAACAAATCACGGCTCCTGACTCTGCTTTGTTCGTAGGAAGTCCCCAAGAAATAGCCGAAAAAATTCTCCGTCAACACGAACTCTTTGGACACCAACGTTTCATGGCGCAGTTAGACATAGGTGGTTTACCGTTTAAAAAAGTAGCCGAGAGTATTGAGCTATTAGCTACAGAAGTGGCTCCAATCGTCAGGAAAGCAACGAGTAAGTAAAGATGGAATATTATAACTTAAATTACAAAAGCCGAATTCCTCGCTTATAGCAGCGAGGAATTCGGCTTTTTTTCATGGCGCGATTAAGCTTCCGTTCTTAGTATTGGATTATTATATAGAGTAAGGAAGTTTCCGAATTCGTAGGCATGGTGGTAATGGTGCTGTAGTCGTTCAGTCCAAGGCAATCCGAAAGCGCCCGTACAAAAATTAGTGGGAAAGGCGCTTGGTACGTTATTGTCAATTACTCTTTTTGGTCGGTTCATCCATTTCTCTTGGCTCAGCACGATAAACAGTAAACGCCAAGATAACTGCTACGATAGACATGGCAAAAGCGATGAAATAGACAAGCTCGACACCGGCTACCATTGCTTCACTTATTGTAGCCGGATCATTAGGTGTATCTGTTTGTTGTAAAAATTTAAGCTGCCTAGCGTTCATGATACTAATAAACACGGATACACCGATTGCACCTGCCACAGGTTGTAATGTTGACATAACTGCGGTTCCATGTGGGTATAGTCGTTTAGGCAACTGATTTAAGCCGTTTGTCTCTGCAGGCATCATGATTGCTGAAACTGCTAACATTAATAAAGTATAACCGACGATTACAACCCATAAAGAAGTTTCGGTCGTCAATCTACTCATCATAAACATCGTACCGCTTAAAACAAGTGTTGCAGGAATCATTAATACTCTAGGACCGAACTTGTCAAAAAGATGCCCCATAAATGGTGACATAATTCCATTCAAAAGACTCCCTGGTAAGAGCACGAGACCTGCTGTAGCCGCACTCAAAGCTAAAGGGCCTTGCATATAAATCGGCAAAATAATCTCTGAAGCGAACATGGCCATGATAATAATTAAAAACATTAAAACTGCATGTGTAAACATTGGATATTTAAAAACCCTTAAATCCATGATGGGTTCTTCAAGTTTTAATTGCCTTATTACGAATAATACAATTCCAGCGACTCCAGCAATGATTGCAATTAAAACATTTGTACTCAAAAATCCATCCGCGCTTTCTCATACTGAACTAAAACCATAAACAATTGATCCAAACCCGATTGTGGAGAAAATAATTGATATGACATCAATCTTCGGCTTGGTTATTTCTGAAACATTAATTAAATATTTGTAAGCAAATAAAATAGAAAACAAAGAAAATGGAATGACAATAATAAACAAATAACGCCATCCTAAATATTCAACAATAACTCCAGAAAGCGTAGGTCCAATAGCGGGTGCAAACATAATGACAAGGCCAACTAAGCCCATTATCTTTCCACGCTTATTTGGGGGATAAATGAGTAAAAATACATTAAAGATGATGGGCATTAATAATCCCGTTCCAATTGCCTGGATTAATCGACCGACTAACAATATTGAAAACGTTGGTGCACTCGCACAGATAATTGACCCAATGGTGAAAACAACCATAGTACTTAAAAATAGTTGTCGGGTTGTATACCATTGGAGTAACAATGCAGACACAGGGATAACAACTGCCATGACGAGCATGAAACCTGTCGCCATCCACTGTACAGTCGTTAATGAGATTGAAAACTCTTCCATTAATGTGACAAGCGCTATATTTAAAAGTGTTTCGTTTAATATAGCGAAAAAAGCTCCAATAATTAAAGAAAGCATAATAGGGATAACCTTAGCATTCGGATTATCCGCTAAATACTCGTACTTTTTTGGTTCTTGATTATCTTCCATATACAAAATCTCCTTCCGTCTACATTATTTTTTAATCACAACTCCTAGCTTGAGTAAAAAGTAGAAGAAAAGGAGCAAATTTGCATAATTAATCAGGGACAACAACATTTTTCGTCAAATAATAAAAATACAAAGATGGATATGTTTGGAGACAAAAAAAGAGGGAGTAGTCCCTCTCCCTCTTTAATCGGTTGAATTTTCTTAAAGGGCAGACCTATTCGAGTACTCCACCCAAGTAGAGCCTTCATAGCTATTCAATTAGCCAAGCAAAGTGAATCGAAACCTTCCAGCTGCCGTTTTACTCCAATATTGCGCTCGAAAAATGTAAGATAATCTTAACATATCTCAATTATGAATAGCTGTCACTAAACGATTTATCTTGATTGGTTTTCCCTCAGCATTTTTTGCAGGTATTCTTCCGATTTTCCTGTGGGAATACTAAGGCTTTCCCAATTCTCGGCTTTTAATTGTTTCCCAATAAAAACAAGTTGCCCTATATGATAAGCGTAATGGGCTAGTTGTCTTTCAATAGCATCAAGTACCGTATGACTTTCACCACGAATATATACTTTTTTCAACAAGTCTTGTTCATCTAAGCCACTTAGCGTTTCAAACAGAATAGTCCAACCCTTCTCCCAAGTTATCTTCAAATCTTGCTTAGATGAAAGCGTATCTTCAAATTCTTGTTCACGATTTCTAGAAGGTTTTTCCCCATCCGAAGTTAAAAAATCAGACCACCTAGATGTCATATTGCCACTTAAATGCTTCACGATAACTACAACGCTATTTGAACCAGCATTTAAAACCCAGTGAATATTCTCTTCGGATAATTGGCTTATCGTTTTATCTCCAAGGTCTTTAACGCTTTTAAATCGTTCTTGGACAATCTTCAAATACTCATTTCCTAAAATCATCGAGTCATCCTCCTCACGCGTTCGTTCAAATTGAATTTCCGCTTGCTTAACAATGAACACTCTCTAATTCACTTTCGATTTAGAAATGAAGAATTCCTTCTTTTGGCCGATAAGTTCACCGTTTGGTTCGCTCGAGCTTATTAACTAAATAACTATTATGAAAAATGCTCCCCAAATAAATCAGCAGGAGTATTTTTTATATAATTAACTTTAAGGCCGCTCATTCAGTTTACGAATGGACTTTCATTCATACAATTGAATTTACTTATGAGTGGAAGGGGAATATGCTATTCATATAGTGGTTTTTCGGAAAGAAGGATTAGGGATGGAATACATTATGCTTTACTTCATCGGCTTTGTCGCAACAACGCTTGGTACTTTGGCAGGGGGCGGGGGACTCATCAGCTTGCCGGCTATGCTATTGATGGGATTGCCGGTACATTCTGCAATCGGGGCGAATAAAGTATCAAACACAGTAAGCTCATTTTCGAGTTTTCTAGTGATTTATAAAAATAAAGAAGTAACGATAAAAGAAGCACTTAGGGTTGTTCCAATCAGTCTAGCCGGCGGAATTACCGGTGGACTTATCGCGTCCTTCCTAAAAGAAGAATGGATGATTGTTATCGCGATTGTACTATTAACATTCGCGTTCATTACTTCGTTTCTTGGGAAATCAGACTTTAACGGCAGTGAATCATTTCGTGTAACTAAAAAAAGTGCTTCGTCATTATACGGGATTGGTATTTACGATGGGGTGTTTGGTCCAGGCAGCGGAACATTAGCGCTGTATTTATATGCTCGATTAAAGGTTTCATACTTAAGAGCAGTCGGTCTTTCTCGTATCATGATTTTTTCAAGCTGTTTCGGAGCATCGATTAGTTATATCTCAACAGGGAAAATAATATGGCCGCTTACGATTGCATTAATGCTTGGTTCGATAAGTGGGGCGCAACTCGGCGTACGTCTAGCGCGTAAATTGAAAACTGAGCATGTTAAACCAATACTTCGCCTTGTCACTGTGCTCTTAATTATGCAAATTGCAGTGAATTATTTTGGATAAGTATACTGAAATACAAGCTCATAAAGGGTTTATAGTGGAATACAGAATTTGTCGATAGACTCAACCGGATTCCAATCGGAACATTTTTCATAATTAATGCATTTGATAAGTATCATGGAAGAATAGGTAGTTAACGCTACACACTCTAAAGAAGGAGGATTACATATTAAAATACTCGTTGTGGGTGCAAGTGGAACGATTGGAAAAGCGGTTACTGAAGAATTGGAGAAAAAGCATGAGGTGATCCGCGCGGGCCGAAACGGTGCTGATGTGTCCGTTGATATTACGTCAGTGGAGAGTATTAAGAAGATGTACGAACAAATTGGTAAAGTGGACGCGGTTATCAATGCTGCAGGTCGTGCCCATTTTGACGCAGTAACGGATATGACACCCGAGTTGAATGATGTAGGGATTAATAGCAAACTGAAAGGGCAAGTTAATCTGGTTCTATTAGGATTTGATAATTTGAATGATGGTGGAAGTTTTACGTTAACGACGGGAGTTATGATGGATGATCCAATTGCACTGGGGGCTTCAGCTGCACTGGCAAACGGCGGTGTCAGAGCATTCGTTAAAGCTGCGGCAATTGAAATGCCAAGAGGAATTCGCATTAATAGCGTAAGTCCAAATGTGTTACAAGAGTCGATGCATAGGCTTAGTGGTCTTTTCCAGGGGTTCGAAGCGGTTCCTGTAAAGCGTGTGGTTCTTGCTTTTGAAAAAAGTGTCTTTGGCTTACAAAATGGCCAGAATTACGAAGTGTACTGACATTTGGAATAATAGAAGCCTTCCAGGTAGATTTCTTGGAAGGCTTTTCGTATTTACTGTGCATCAAATATTGGCTGGAGCTTTTGAGGTTTTACTCAATCTCTGTGAAAGCAAAAAGGCAATTGTCGATGAAAGGAAAATAATGAATAGAGAATTGATAGAAGCACTTTCTACTATAACTTCTTGTCCAGATGTGGATGATACGCCTGATAAATTAGGTGTATATAAAAGCGTTAGAATCGCTCCCGATGAAATTTGGAACAAAAAATACAGTACTGCAAAACTACTCATAAAGATTAAATATTTTTTCATTGTTTTCACCTCTACATCTCTTTACGAACCAGATTAACTAAAGTTTCATTTATTTCAGTCAGCAACTGTTCTGCTGATACCAACCGTTCGCCGCCACCTTGGACAAACGCATCATTTCCGCCGCCTTTGCCATTGATGAGGGGATGTATAATAGATGGAATTGGCTTCATACTCGTCTTCACAGAAGGTCCACGGGCTGTGACGAACTGTAGTTTATTATCATTTTCGGCAACAAGAAGTACAATTATTTCATCTGATTCAGCCACAAGGAGTCGGGCAAGTTTCTGTAATTGCTGAACAGTTCTACCTGTAAAGAGTGCTTTCACAACGCCGTGTTCTTGTTGACTTAATAACGTTTTCGCTTCAAATGCCAACAGTGCTTCTTGTGCATCCGCCAACGATTTCTCAAGCGAATGATTCGCTTCCAATAACTTCTGCACCGCCTTCGCAACGCCGTTATCGGGTGTACTTAACAATCTTGAAGCTTCCGTCAACTCATTATTTTTACGCTTCAATTGCTGTAAAACACGCCCACCGCAAACAAAATGGACGCGAACTTTGCCACGATGCTTTTCGGTCGATAAAATTTTCAGCATACTTACTTGTCCAGTTGAATGTGGATGCGTGCCGCCACAGCCGTTGTAGTCATAATCGGGAATGATGACGAGCCGAATTTCATCTGTCACCGCCAATTGCTTGCGAAGGGGATATCGATGAAGTTCAGTTTCCGTCACCCATTTTATTTCAATTTGTAAGTTTTCTAAAATGATGTCATTCGCTAATTCTTCCACTGCATGTAATTGATCTAAAGATACTTCTTCAATATCTAAATCAATCGATACGATTTCTCTGCCTAAATGGAAACTCACTGTCGGAAATCCGAACAGTTCAACAAAAGCAGCTGACAGAATATGTTGTCCTGCATGCTGTTGCATATGGTCAAAGCGTCTTTCCCAGTCGATGACGCCTTCCACTTCGGTCATAAAACCGAGACTTTCAGCTACCGTATGGCGGATTTCATCGCTCACTTCCTCGACGTTGAGTACGGCGATGCCATTCAATGTTCCTATATCATGCGGCTGACCGCCACCTGTCGGATAAAATGCTGTATTGTCCAAAACGACATAGTGATGCCCATCTGAATCTTGTGCTGTCTTCTTTATCTGAGTCGTAAATGATTTACAAAATGGATCTGTATTATACAAACGATCTTTTAGCATGCAATCGACTCCAATAGTTTTTTTCTATTTTATCAAGAACAAAGAAAAAGAGTGGCAATTCACTGGGGATTCTCACTCTTTTTTCTGATTAGTCTAGTAGCTTGCTAGCAGGGGATAAAACTTTATCCTGCGTTACGTCTGTTTCATCTATCTCCTCAACTATCGGTTTTTTCGACCAGATTGTGGCGAGAATCGGACCTGAAATGTTATGCCAGATGGCGCCCCATACACTTGGTAGTGCTGCGAGTGGGCTGAAATGCGCAGTCGCAAGTGCGACACCTAATCCAGAGTTTTGCATGCCAACTTCAATAGAGATGGCTCTTCGATCATTTTCGTTTAGGCCGAGCATTACAGCCGTGAGGTAGCCAAGTAACAGACCGAATCCGTTATGAAGGAAAACAGCAATGAAAACAATAAATCCTGAACTTGCAACATTATCTGCATTTGCGGCAGTGACTGCGGAAACGATGATTAGGATTGCTAGCACTGAAATAAGAGGGACAACCGAAACGCTTTTTTCAACAGCATTCGGGAAAAGTTTCTGAACTGCAAACCCTAAAATAATCGGAATGATGATCACTTGTACAATCGACATAAACATCGAGACTGGATCAACTGGCAGCCATTGCCCTGCAAGTAAAAGTAGCAAGAGTGGCGTAACGACTGGAGCCAATAAAGTGGATAGGGAAGTCATTGCAACTGATAACGCAAGATTTCCTTTTGCTAGATAGACCATTACGTTGGAAGCTGTACCACCTGGAACACAACCGAGAAGCACTAAGCCCGCCGCCAATTCAGGAGGTAACTTAAGTAAGTGCGCTAATGCGAAAGCGACAAGGGGCATGATGATAAACTGAGCTGCAACGCCGACAATGACAGGTAATGGCTTTGTCAGAACGATTTTGAAATCAACGGGCTTTAAAGTCAATCCCATTCCGAACATGACGATTCCTAGTAAAATTGTAATATAGCCGCCTAATCCTAAAAAAGGTGTGGGCACGATGAATGCAACAATGGCAATGATAATAACCCAAAAGGCGAAGTATTTTCCTGCAATTGTACTGAGTGCTTCAAGTGTTTTCATAATAGGTATCCTCTCTAGTCCATCTTCACGATTTTATTTGGATTCAATAAATTATTCGGGTCAAGTGCTTTTTTGATTTTTTCCATGACGAGGAGTGCTGCACCGTGCTCTTGCTCCTGGTATTTCTGTTTGCCACTACCAACGCCGTGCTCTCCAGTACATGTGCCGCCGCGCTCAAGTGCATACATGACGATTCGTTCATTCAATTCGTCAGCTCTTGCAAGTTCTTCAGCGTCGTTCATGTCCATCATCAGTAGTACATGGAAGTTACCATCGCCTACGTGACCGACGATTCCGCCAGTCAAACCTAGTGATTCAACCGTTTCACGTGCGTGTTCAACTGCACTTGCCAACTCTGAAATAGGAAGACAGACATCCGTAACCATCATCTTTTTCCCTGGGTAGCCGTGGATGAAAGCATAGGCTAAATTGTGACGTGCTTCCCACAGCCTGTTACGTCCAGCATTGTCCGTTTCAAATTCAATGTCTTCACAATGATGGTCTTTAACAATTTCTTTTGTGAAATCGACATCTTGTTTCAATCCCGCTTCATTCCCATGAAACTCCAAGAATAATGTCGGTTTTTCTTTATAGTTGGTTTCACTGTAAAGATTCGTCTGTTTTATAGATGGTTCATCTACTAATTCCACCCGTGCAATCGGAATCCCAGCTTGTAAAATAGAAACGACAGCTTCCACTGCGTCATTGACGGTAGGGAAGGATGCACGCGCGGCCGTTACATGCTCCGGAATACCATACACACGAAGTGTCAGTTCTGTAAAGCAACCAAGCGTACCTTCAGACCCTACGAAAAGGCCATTTAGATGAAAGCCCGAAGCAGATTTTGCAGCCATATTTCCGGTGTGGATAATTGACCCATCCGCCATTACAACCTCTAAATCACGAACTTGATCACGCATGACACCGTATTTAACGGTCGTTGTACCGCTAGCGTTTGTTGCCGCCATTCCGCCGAGTGTTGCATCTGCTCCTGGATCGACCGAGAAGAACAATCCATGCTTTTTCAGTTCTTTATTTAACTGTGTACGTGTCACGCCGGGTTGTACTTTTACCAGAAAATCATTTTCTCGAACTTCCAATACTTTATTCATCAATGAAAAGTCAATCGTGATTCCACCTTTGGTAGGGATAATATGTCCTTCTAGGCTAGAACCAAGACCGAACGGCACGACAGGAATTTGGTATTCATTCGATATTTTCATCACGCTGCTAACGTCTTTAGTAGATTCTGGGAAAACAACAATGTCTGGAAGGCTTGCGGCGTGATAGGATTCATCCTTTCCGTGCAGTTCTCTCACGGTTTCATTGATGGTCACCTGATCGTCTTTAAGTACATTTTTTAGTATGTGGACTATATCGTCTATAGCTGTTGTCATTTCGATTTCTCTCCTTCATTTTAAAAAGTGGTCATACCGGGAATTTTGGTGATTTAGAATTATTAGATTTTGGTCCAACCAATGTTTATCATTATAACCAATAATCCGAACAATACAATACTTATTTTTAAGTCATTGATTAATCTAATAATGGTTGGTATCGTTAATAGTACGAATCGGGGTGAAGTGGTTGATTACACAGAGAAAAAAGACCTATGAATTAATTGTTGAAAAAATAGAAGAACTCATTTTAAATGGAGGACTGAAATCGGGAGATAAGCTGCCGCCCGAAAGAAAACTGGCGAGTCAGTTTAACTTCAGCAGAACGTCTGTGAGAGAGGCACTACAAGCACTGGAGACTAACGGTACTATTGAGATTAGACAAGGTGGGGGGAGTTTCATCAAAACGTCTGAAGTTCAAATGATAAGTGATGCACTCTCCTCTACGTTTATTCAGGCCGAAAATAACTTGGTCTATGAAATGCTTGAATTGCGTCGTGCTTTAGAAGTCGAATCGGCATCACTTGCCGCACAACGCGCAACTTCCGCAGATTTGGAAAAGATTCGCCAATCACTGGAACTGATGGCCGCATCCCAGGAAGATGCAGAAGCGGGAGTACAGGCTGATTTGCATTTTCATCTGCAAATCGTCCAAGCTTCTCAAAATAAATTACTGATTAATCTGATTCAAACGCTTACTGAACGAATGGAAGACACAATACGAGCGACACGCAAACATCGTTTTTTAAATGACAATCGCTTTGAAGATACATTTGAGGAGCATAAGGAGATTTACGTGGCAATCGCATCGGGCAATTCCCAGGAAGCAAAGAAACTGATGGAAGAACATATTACGCGTATTCGTAGAGAGCTGAGCATAAATTTTTTGCCGGAGTTAGGATGAACAATATCGTAAATCCAACTAAAGTAAACGATGTATTTAAAAATGGTTACATAAAAAGGTGAATTTATGCAAAAAAGATACGACTAATGAATAGCCGTATCTAAACATGGAGATTATTTTAGTTTTCTACCTAGCTTTCAGAAAGCGTATTTCCTTTAGACGAAAGGAAAGTAACCAGGTTAATAGTTTTTCGTAGTTCTCTTTCCATAATTTTTTCATCAACAATGTCAAGAAAAGCAAGGCTAGAAATAGTGAAAAAGAGATTATAGTTGTTAACCGGAAAAATAGTGTTTCTTGAAACCCGCCATAACCGACGCAAACAGCCATACTACTTACAAAAATGATAGCCAGCACAGGTAACAATTGAAAAAATATATCGTATTTTCTATTCTTGATAACCCGCATTATATGTGGGGAAATCATAGCAATAAGTAAGATATACGATATGATGACGAGCGTGTCTACTACAACTATGAATATATCCATGTCACTCATAACCTCCCTTTTAAAATCAACTAAAAGAATGACTCTCTCGGAAGATGCTATATACATAATATATACCCTTCCAATCTTGCATTTATGCCTAGAACGACACACATTTTTTACAATAAAAATAAAGAAAGAGGATGGTTTTATCACCCATCCTTTTCCCCGTGGCGTTAATCTATTATCTCGAAACTCTCCAACATATGGTGGAACCTGGCGCCGTGACCCTCCGCCGCTTCAAGGAAATAGTTTTCTGTAATGACGAAGCTTCCTTCTTTTCCGTTGCTTAAGACGTAAGCAGTGACGACTTTACTATCCCACTCACTGCCTGTTATACCATGCAACCAGTAGCCTTCGAGCGGTTCTGTTACTGTTTCCACCGCACGTAATTCAGGGAAATCCTTCTTCAATTCTGCTTCGATTTTGCCAACAAGGTCTTCTGGTTTTTCATTGGCCACTTGTTTAATTTCCATCGTTACTTCAGGGTATTTTTCAGGTAATGGATCGAGTGTCGTAATGATATCGACTTCATTTCCGTTAATCATTTTGTAGCGTGTTTCATCGACATAAATGATGTACTCGGAGTTGGTACCTTCATTCAAGTTAACGTTCGCTGCCTCGTCCTGACCTTCGATACTTTGGATGATTTCTTTTTCAGGGACGAACATATCTTTAATGCCTTTAATGAATGCCAGTCCTGTATCCGTTTGTAAACTGAATGCAATGACAAGAGCGGCGGCAGCTGTAATAATGATGGGAATTACTCGGCTTTTCTTTTTCATTTTTTTTACCTCCCCTTTGTAATCTTGCTCTTCGCTGAACAATTCTTTTTCCAAACTACCCCATATTTCATCTTTGAGCCCATTCGTTTCCTGTTTGGTCCGTGTATGAAGTTCTTCATTTACTCGTTTGTCGAAATTACTCATCGTAAACCATCCTCCTTATCAAGCGGATCCAGCTGTTCTTTCAGCCTCTTCCTGCCTTTAAACAACCGTGATTTTACAGTATTCAGATTTAAACCTAGAATGTCTGCAATCTCTTTTTCGGTGAAGCCTTTCACATATTTTAAAATGAGCGGAATCCGATGCATGTCTTCTAGCGATTGAATCGTATCGTATAAATCAGATAGATGATCGAAAGATTCTTCAGCAAGGGAAGGATCATTTTCTAAATCGGGATGTTCGAACTTTGATAGTGGTGATTCTTTCTTTAGGTAACGAAGGCATTCATTTGTCAAGATTCGATAAAACCATGGATCGAAAGGCAATTCGGGATTGTAGCTGCCGATTTGTCGGTACACGCGGATGAACGTCTCTTGAACGGCATCTTTCGCCATTTCACGGTTTCGCGTAATTGCAGAGGCCGTTCGGATTGCATAATCAGCATATGCTTCGTAAAAGATACGGAATGACTCTTTATCACCAGCCAGTATATTTCGTATTATTTCTTCTTTTTCCATTTAGGTTCAACTCCTTCGGAACAACGGTATTTTGTTGTTCATACTATACTTACCCTCAGAAATATGAAAAAGTTTTCGTGTCTACAATCTTTTTTTTGTAATGCCGAGCCGAATGACATATGCGGATGAAAGGTATCGTGTAAACTAAAAGGTGAAGTGTGAAAAGTGTGAAAATAGAGGAGAGAGATTGATGAAAGTCGTTGCGATTGTCGGGAGTTTGAGGAAAGAGTCATTTAACATGCAGTTAGTGAAAACGATTGAAAAGAGGTTCAGTCACCTTTTTGAAATGGAAATTGCAGAAATCGGTAATCTTCCGTACTTTAATGAAGATGATGAAAAGACACCTCCGGAAGTGGTGCAGAACTTTAAGAAAATGATTATTGAAGCAGATGCCATACTTATTAGTACACCGGAATTCAACTGGTCCTTCTCAGGGGTTTTAAAAAATGCGTTGGAATGGCTGTCCAGGGTTGATAAGGTGATAGTGGGGAAGCCGGTCTTACCGATGGGCGTTTCACAAGGAGCACTCGGGACAGTAAGGGCACAGTTGCACTTACGACAAGTATTAGGGAGTATCCAAGCGAATACGATGCCTCCTGCAGGAAATGAAATCTTCATCGGCTCTGCCGGACAAAAGTTCTTAGATGGCGAGCTGATAGATGAAATGACACTTAAGTTTTTAGATCAAGTCGTCGATAAGTTTGTTACTTTTGTTAAAGAACCAGAAGTTAAATAATAAAAGAAACCGCCTTTTTGATTTCCATTAGAGAAGTCGTAAGGGCGGTTTGTATATTATATAAATTAAGATATAGAAATCATTGAAATCTGCTTCAGCTACCCTTTGTAAGACGCCTAAGCTGTATTCAATTGTACAGCTGATCTAGTTAAATAACTTTCACCATATGATGAAATGGTTCACCAATAATTGTCCATGGGGAGACAATGTCATAACCAAGCCGTTTGTATAGACGAATAGCTGGTTCTTTTTGTGTTTCTACGTTTAAAGAGAGCTTTGCGATGTTTTTTTGCTTCGCAATTTCTTCCGCATACTGAAATAGTTTCGTCCCGATTCCTTTACCGCGAAACAAAGGATCAATACAAATAGTATCGATATAAAGTTCGTCAGGTAACGATTCCGCGTCCACTTCAGAATTGGCGGCACCTTTTTTTGCGAGCCATTCACTTAAATTCCGATCGAGATCAGGGGCATCTGTACCTGCGTATAACACCATAATACCGGCCACTTTATCATCTAGTTCTGCAACATATGTATAGAAATAGGAGTGTCGGTTATCTCCACGCTTGAACAGTATACAGAGTTCCTTTTCCACCTTGTCCCAGTCTGTTTCACCTGTCATTCTTTTGGCAATATCACCGATTGCGTCAATTATAAGTGGTGCTGCCTGAGTTGCATCAATCGGTTGTGCCTGCCGAATCGTTATGTCCATTTGAAAAGCCTCCTTATTTATCCTCTGATTATAGCAAACGTTCTTACCTATTTAAAAAGAACCACCCACTGCAGATGCAGTAGGCGGTTCAACTTATCTACTATATTTCAATCTTCGTTGGGAAATAGTCGGTAAGGTCATACCGATAACGATGATGATAATCCCGATTATTTGGAAAAGCGTCAGCGATTCTTTCAATAAAATAACGGAGGCGGTAACGGCAACCGGCAGTTCCGCGGCACTTAATATAGAGGTCATTGCAGTACCGACTTTTGGCACGGCAATCGAAAAGAGATAAATTGGAATGACAATCCCAAATAATCCGAGAATGATGCCATATATCCATAAACCACCGCTAAACAACGTACCATTCCAGACGATTTCCGGCGTTTGGAAAAAGAAGATGGCAATTGCTGCGAAAAACGATGTGAAAAGCAGACGCGTTTCTGTATCCATACCTTCGACTTGTCTTGAGTTAATCATTACGAATGACGCAAAGCTGACAGCCGAAGCCATTCCCCATGCCCAACCTTGCCATGGAATTCCGCTAAGGTCTGCATCGATAATTCCAGCTGCAAGTATGGTTCCTCCAAAAAGGAAGAGTAGTGAAATAACTTCAATTTGTTTCGGCAGACGTCTCTTCGCAATACAGTCGAACAGCATACCGACCCAAGTGAATTGGAATAGCATGACCACTGCAAGAGAAGCAGGCATATATTCAATAGCTTGTCCATATACTGTGCCTGTTGTAGCTGTAAATAGACCCGCTAAAAGCAGCGTAGTACCACCACCGAATTTGGGGACTCTATGTCGCACGATAACGAAAATGAGTAGTGCTATAAAAAATCCGACGAAATATTGGCTAGTCACTGCTTCAGCAGCAGTGAAACCATCTAGGATCGCCAGTTTAATAATCGTTGAAAGAATTCCATAACAGCTTGCCGCAAAGATAATAAGTAACGGATAAATCCATAGTTTCATAAAATAACCCCCTGTTCCATTTCAACAGTATAGCACTATTAGGGAAAGTCTTACAGGTCTGATGTCAGAGGACTATGGAAGTTTGGTGAAGATACTTTATAGACTCTTACATAAATTGATATGAGCTGACCTAGTTCTGAGGTTAATAATCTTTCTTCTTCTTGTAGTTGGCGGATGAATAATTATAGCCGCTCAATCATAGTGATTGGAAGGCTATTTAATGTGGTGGAAAGTTTATATTTATAGTGATTTTGTTATATACAATGTATAACAGAATTGCTATACTGAATTTACCAACAAATAATAGAAAGGTTGTGAAGTCTTTGTCTCAACTCGCGAATATTCCATGGAGCCTTATTATGCCGATTATTGTGTTGCAGGTCATTCTCATGAGTATTGCCCTCGTTGACGTTATTCGGCATCAGCGGACAAATGGACCGTTCATCATGTGGATCTTCATTATCATCTTTGTAAATCTGATTGGTCCTATCCTGTACTTTATTTTTGGGAGGCGGCAAGTATGAACATTTTGCTTCAAGTAGAAAATTTGTCTAAAAGATATGGGACCAATAAGGTAGTTGAAGAGGTTTCGTTTGCGCTTGATGAAAATACCGCTACGGCTTTGATTGGACCGAACGGGGCTGGAAAGACGACGACACTGTCGATGCTTGCAGGTCTGGTTTCGCCGACTGGTGGCATAATGCAGTTTCAAGGTGACCCCAAACAAGATATACGGTCGGTTATCGGATTTCTCCCACAGTATCCAAAATTCTTCCCATGGCTATCTGCACTTGAGTTCACGGAAATGGCTGCTCAATTGAGTGGAGTAGCATCTAGACAAGCAACTATCGAAGCAAGAAAGACATTGGAGTTTGTCGGTCTTGGGGAAGCCCTTAACAAAAAAATAGGTACCTATTCTGGAGGGATGAAACAACGACTTGGGCTTGCACAAGCAATTGTCCATAAACCGAAGTTGCTGTTGTTGGATGAGCCAGTATCTGCACTGGATCCAGTTGGGCGCCGCCAAGTGATGAATTTGTTGAAAGAATTGCAACGGGAAACAACGATTTTATATTCAACCCACATTTTGAATGATGCGGAAGAAATGACCGATCAGGTGCTTTTTATGAGACACGGAGAACTTGTTGAACAGGGTTCGCTTAATGAGGTGCGTGCACGCCATGCAGAACCGCGTATTATTATTGAATTTGAAGGTATGCAAGAATTGGGGCGTTTCAAGGAAATGGTCGAGTGGCAAGTGACGTCAAAAGGATTGGTTACATCTATTGATGTTCAGTCGCAATTGATTGAAATGTCATCTGTTCTATCCGTATTAAGTGCGGGTGCTTTCCTAGTTAGAAAAGTTGAACTTCAAACGGCGACCCTTGAAGAAATCTTCATGAAAGTGGCGGTGATTTGATGAATGGATTGAGCGTGTTATTGCGGAAAGAATGGCGTGAGCATACAAGAAACTTTAAGATACTATGGATCCCTATTGTCTTTATCATTTTCGGGATATTAGAGCCCCTTACGAATCATTTTTTACCTGAAATCATGAAAAGTGTTGGCAATTTGCCAGAAGGAGCCGAATTTACTTGGCCAGAATTCAGAGGGGAAGATATTTTCATATCATTACTTGGGCAATATCAACTCATTGGCATTCTTGTTATTATTTTTGCATTCATGGGTGCGATTTCAGGTGAACGGAAAAATGGGACAGCGACTCTTCTCTACGTCCGCCCGATGTCATTTCGTAATTACTTTTTGAGCAAGTGGATCGTTATTAATGGAATTATACTGGGTAGCGTATGGCTAGGTTTCATTGGAGCATGGTATTACATTGAACTTCTCTACAACCATATAGATATAATGTCGGTCTTCGCATTTATTGCGACTTATAGCCTGTGGATTATCTTTGTTGTGACGGTTGTCTTAGCGTTGAGTGCATCACTTCCAACAGGTGGTACTGCGGGGCTTGCAATTCTGATTACACTTATTTATCAGGTAATCGATTCACTTATCGGAACATATTGGACCGTGTCACCCTGGAAATTGTCGATGTATGCTTCTTTTTGGTTTAAGCCGGAATCAGATAAAGCGGATTTATGGATGAGTTCAGGCCTCACATTGGTCCTTATAGTCGCACTTATCGTATTCGGTGTTTACATGGCAAAACGGAACGCAGCAAAAACAACAGTGTGACCGAAAATTCTGTTATTATTATAAGGAAAGCACATAGTCTAGACACTGTTCAAGGTAAAAAATGATACTTATTTTACGAGACAGGGGGAATTTTATATGACAGTACGCAACTCGGACCGATTTATTTTTGCATATAACCGAATTGAAAAGTCAATGGAGAAAATTAGTGGCTTAAATAGCTATATGCCATTCTCACGCTTAATTGACAAATCAAAGCATTTGAATGCAATTATCCGCAAGTTTGAGCAGGATTTGCGGGAATATGGTGATTTGCGCAACGCAATCGTTCATCATCGCACAGATAATGAGTATGCAATTGCGGAACCGCATGACGATATAGTCGAGCTGATTGAGTATATCGAACGCGAACTATCAAAACCAGTTACAGTCGGTGATATGTTTACACGAAAAGTCCATACATTACAGGCTTCTGATACACTATCCTCCGGATTAAAGATGATACGTGAAAAAAAGTTCAATCAAATCCCTATCTATGAGAATAATAAGTTCATTGGACTTGTAACAGCTACGGGAATTACATATTGGCTAGCAGATAATATGACAGATACTATCATTTCCCGGGAAATGCCAACACTCCTCGACATTTATTCTCATGAAAAACAAAAAAACACATACAGATTTGTTAAAAGTAATCTTTCTGTTTATGAAGCTGAAGAATACTTCAAAAAGTTTGTCTCTGAAGGAAAGCGCCTCGAAGCTCTTTTAATAACTGAAAATGGTAAGCCCGAAGAGAAATTACTGGGAATAATTACGCCACTGGATCTAATAAAAATAGAGTGAAAAAAAGCTTTGTACCATTCACACGAAGTGAGTGGTACAAAGCTTTTTCAATACTTCGGCAAACCGGATCCTGGTGATTTCTCGGCGCTGGACGAATTGCTTTTAGTATCGTGGTGACGTTTTTCTTCTTCCCATTCCATCCGAGCGTCCTCAAGAGGTACCGCATCAACAGTTTGCATATCCTCATGCATATCATAAATGCTCTCTTTATCTGTTCGGAGATATTCTGGATTATCCATATATGGCCCATCTGCATCTTTCCGGTCACGTTCAGTGAATACTTTCTTTTTAGTCACTAAAACCAGACTCCTTTCTATTTTAATCTGCCGTGGAATATTCTGTTGTCCTTATGTTATTCACTATTTTATAGAAATTAAACATTAAAGTTTTTTTGTGAAATTGACGGGTACATTATAAAAAAGAGACTATTCATCAAGGAGGAGCTATGTAAAATGGAACACAAGAAATTTATCGGTACATTTCATTCAGAAGATACTGTTTTATATAAAATCACGGAAATGAAAGCGCAAGGATATGTTGAAAGTGAGATGTATGTAGTTACGACCGCAGAAGATACTATTACAATGTTGCGCGGACAGACAGAAGCCGAACTTTTAGGTACAACTAATGGAAAATGGTTAGACCGATTCAAACTATTTTTGAGTGACGAAGAACCGATTCTAGCAGCTTTTAAAAGCATGGGGGTTTCAGAACAGAAATCAAGGGAGTACTATAATGAGGTGAAAAATGGCGGAGTTGCATTGTTCGTAGAGGATAGGGCGAGCCATGATCAGACGGCAGAACAGCACCCTGAAGAAATGGATAGCAGGGCTGAACGAAGTTTGAGTGGAGAACAGTTAGCTGGATTAGATAATAACCAACAAGACACCGTTCCACGTATTAATACAAATAACTTATAGTTGGATAGAAAAAAGCTGATTCCAGTTGGAATCAGCTTTTTTCACCTTCACTATTTACCTGCTTTATTTCTCCGACTGCCTTTTGCGCTTCACCTTTTATTTTGTCAAACTTTCCTTCTGCTTGCAGTGAGGCATCATTTGAAGCATTACCAATCTGGTCTTTCGTTTCACCTTTTATTTTATTTACTGTACCTTTTACTTTGTCTGAAAAACCATTGTTCGTCATAGTAAAACCTCCAATTTTTTTCGTTGTTTACAATATACCCGCCAAGAAAAAACATAAACTTGTGAATAGTGTACGGATTTTGGAATACTTTGTCTAAAGATGAGTCTAGATACCTATGAATTTTGACTAAAATGTGACAAACCAAGTGTACCTACTTGTCGATATATTGCGTATAATGGATACAAATATAAAATAGTGGGGGAGATGAAATGTTTAGAAAAGGTCGATATGCGTTATGGGGAAATAAAGAGTTTGAACTGATATCATACCTACGGCAATATTATTTGCAATCAGGCAATCCTTTAGATTTAAAAAATGGATTCATAGAAAAGAACGGAAAAAATCCTGTTTTCATTAGACCGGTTTCTGTAAGGGAATTGGAAGATGCATATGAAATTATTCCATATGCGATGATCGAGGGGTATCGCTTTGCCGTGGAAGGATACAACGAAAAGACTGGTAAATTGGCGCTCGTGACAAATAATCCATTTGTCAAGGAGAAGATTGACGTTCGCCCATATGGGAAATTTGAATACATAATCGAAATTGCTATGAACGATGAAGGTGTGGAACTAAAAGAAGATCGAATTCCTATACTTGGTTTTAAAGGTTTAAACCCATGAAAAGGTAATCATGTATGTCGAAAGTAGACACACAGGATTACCTTTTTCATTGTTTTAGGAGCTGAAGTACGGATTGGGCCTGTTGCATATGCATTGAAAGGACATATTGACCTGCTTGAAGCAGGATATTCGCTTTCGTTAGTGCCATCATTTCTTTTGCGAAATCTATATCACGTATGCGAGATTCGGCGGCAGTTAAGCTTTCTTCCATAACTAGTGTATTATTGTAAGCATGTTCAAGTCGGTTGGTATAGGAACCCATTCGAGAACGTTCAGATGAGACAATTTTAATGGCATTATCAAGTGCAGCGATGGCATTATTGGATTTCGTGGAGTCCATAATTGACACGTTCTTCAACCTTGTTGAAGTAGCACTCATATCACCAATATAAAATTCAATCGACTGCCCGCCATTAGCCCCGGCTTGAATTTTTAATGAAGAACGTGAGCCATCTAGCAGAGGGAGTGAGTTGAATTCCGTATCAATGAATATGCGGGTGATTTCATTTTTTAGTTCTTCAAATTCGAGAGAAAGGTTTTCGCGATCTGAATTAGTCAATGTTCCGTTGGAAGACTGAACACTTAACTCTCGCATTCGCTGGAGAATGGAATGAGTTTCATTTAAAGTCCCTTCGCTTGTCTGGAATAGTAAAATTCCGTCTTGGATATTGCGTCCTGCCATAGATAGTCCACGGATTTGAGCGCGCATTTTCTCAGAAATCGCAGTACCAGCTGGATCATCCGCAGCACGATTTATGCGCATGCCTGAGGACAATCTTTCCATTGACTGCATTACTTGTTTGTTTTGCAAGTTCATATTGCGAATAACGTTCATTCCTGTTGTTTGCCAAATTCCAAACATTGCAAAAACCTCCTGCCTTTGTGTCATACATCGGCGTTAAATAGAGATTATTAAGAGGAGGAATTTATTGATAATAAAATTAACTGAATTTCGTTTAATAAATTATGAAACAGGGTATTTACATTTGAGGGTATTGTAAAGAAGTGTACATAAATAACCTATTGAACAGTTTAACCATAGGGGGCGAAGTAAGTGCTGGAATTTAAAAATGTATCGAAAATCTATGCCGGCGGAAAGAAAGCTGTAGATAATTTGAACTTACATATTAATGCGGGTGAATTTATCGTTTTTATTGGGCCTAGTGGATGCGGAAAGACAACAACAATGAAAATGATTAATCGGTTGGTTAAACCGTCAGAGGGCAAAATTTTAATTGACGGAGAAAATATTATGGAAAAGAATATCGTCCAATTACGTCGTTCGATTGGATACGTTATTCAACAGATTGGTCTCTTCCCCCATATGACCATTAGAGAAAATATTGCTCTCGTGCCTCGGCTTATGAAAAAGTCGATTGAGGAGCGCAATAATAAGGCAGATGAGCTAATTAAGCTTGTGAATATGCCGGCGGAATTCCTAGATCGCTATCCACATGAACTAAGCGGAGGGCAACAGCAGCGTATCGGCGTACTTCGTGCATTAGCCGCTGATCCTCCACTTATTTTAATGGATGAGCCTTTTGGTGCGCTCGATCCAATTACTAGGGATTCGTTGCAAGCGGAATTCAAAAATCTTCAAAGAACGCTTGGGAAAACAATCATCTTTGTCACACATGATATGGATGAGGCCATTAAACTAGCAGATCGAATTGTAATTATGAAGGACGGAAAAATCGTTCAGATGGGTACTCCAGACGAAATATTAAGGGAACCCGCCAATGAATTTGTAGAGGACTTCATTGGAAAAGATCGTCTCCTGCAAGCGCAGCAACATATCCAGACTGTAGGGCAAATCATGAATTCAAATCCGATATCTATCCAAGCTGGAGGAACCCTATCGCAGGCGGTTCAACTTATGCGTGAACGTCGTGTCGACTCACTACTCGTTGTTGATGAAAATAACGTGCTAAAAGGACTGCTGAATGTTGAGATGATAGACAGAGGCAGGAATATGGAAACGTCAGTCGGGGACGTCATGTCTACAGAATTGACCGTTGTTCAAAAAGATACACTTCTACGAGAAGCGACACGTAATATTCTTGTACGGGGCTTGAAATATGTAGCTGTTGTCGATGAAAATCGACATCTGGTCGGTCTGATTACAAGAACAAACCTAGTCGATATCGTCTATGATTCCATTTGGGGAGATGGCGAAGGAGAATCTGAAGAACAAACACTGGGTCAAGTGTAAAGGAGGTTATTGAATGAACGGACTTATTGATTTTTTCTCTGAGTATGGAGGCCAGCTTGCAACGAAGACTTGGGAACATCTCTATATTTCATTTATAGCGCTTTCCCTCGGTATTATTGTTGCAGTTCCACTTGGGATAATGCTAAACAGAGTGCCTAAAGTAGCTGGTTTTGTGTTAGGGGTCGTTGGCGTCATTCAGACGTTCCCGAGTCTTGCAATTCTTGCCTTCTTCATACCGCTTCTTGGAATTGGAAAAGTACCTGCAATTGTTGCTTTATTTCTTTATTCGATGTTGCCAATTCTTAGAAACACATTCATCGGTGTGAGAGGGGTCAATCAGGATCTCGTGGAAGCCGGTCGTGGTATGGGTATGACAGCTTTCGAGCGAACTTTAAATATTGAACTACCACTGGCGATTCCAGTTATTATGGCGGGAATAAGGCTTTCAGCGGTCTATCTAATCGGTTGGGCAACACTTGCTTCGTTCATCGGTGGAGGAGGACTGGGAGATTTTATCTTTGATGGTTTGAATTTATTTCGAACAGATTTAATAATTGGTGGTGCGATACCGGTGACATTACTTGCACTTCTAGTAGATTTCCTTCTCGGCCGTTTTGAATTGTTTGCAACGCCAAAAGGACTGAAAGAAAGCAGGAAAGTGGTTTCTTGAGGAGGGAATACAATGTTTAGAAAAAATATAAATAAATTTATAATTCCGCTCTTGGCTACAACCTTGTTGATAGGGGGCTGTTCACTTCCTGGCCTTGGCGGAGGGGAAAACACCATCCGAATTGCAACACTGACAAGTACAGAAACGTCGACTTTAGGTCATGTAATTCGATTAATGATTGAAAAAGAAACTGATTTGAATGTTGAAATGGTGGAAAATCTGGGAACGTCTATTATACAGCACCAGGCATTGACTAGTGGACAAGTAGACATTACGGCGGCACGCTATACGGGTACTGACATGGCAAGCGTTTTAGAGATAGAGCCAATATCCGATCCTGAAGAAGCAATGGCTTTAGTCCAAAAAGAGTTTGATGAGCGTTTCGATCAAGTTTGGTACGATTCTTATGGTTTCCAAAATACGTATGCACTTACAGTGACGGATGCCCTCGCTGAAAAAGAAGGACTTAATACTGTATCGGATATAGAAGGAATTGCTGATGAATTAACGCTCGGCGTAGACAATTCATGGCTGAACAGAGAAGGCGATGGTTACCAGGGATTTGTCGAGACATACGGATTTGAATTTGGTGAAGCATTGCCTATGTCTCTCGGACTTGTTTATCAAGCGGTGAATAGCGGAAAGATGGACGTTGTTCTGGCGTATAGTACGGATGGGCGTCTGAAAGCTTTCGATTTGAAAACGTTAGAAGATGATAAGAAATTTTTCCCGCCGTATGAGTGCTCGCCCGTCACACGAAAAGATGTCATTGAAAAGCATCCAGAAATCGATACTATTCTGAAAAAACTTGCAGGTAAAATTGATGGGGAAACGATGACACGTCTAAACTACGAAGCAGATGTCAACAAAAAAGAACCTGCTATCGTGGCAAAAGAATTCTTGGCTGAAAACAATTACTTCAACTGAGTCACTGGAGGTGAGCTAATGGAAACGTTACAAGAACTGTGGGCCTATTTCACAATAAACGGCACCTACGTATGGGATCAGTTTGTAAGGCATTTCCTTATGTCTGCTTATGGAGTCCTGTTTGCGGCGATTGTAGGAATTCCCGTGGGAATCCTAATTGCCCGTTATGGTAAATTGAGTGGATGGGTATTATCGATAACGAATATAATTCAGACCATCCCGGCCCTCGCAATGCTTGCTGTTTTAATGCTGGCGATGGGACTGGGACCTAACACGGTCGTGATGGGCTTATTTCTATATTCTTTATTGCCAATCATAAAAAACACCTATACAGGAATTAAAAGTGTTGAAAAATCCGTTTTGGAAGCAGGTCGTGCAATGGGGATGACGCGGACACAAATGCTGTTCATGGTTGAACTACCACTATCGATGTCGGTAATCATGGCGGGCCTGCGAACTGCACTTGTTGTTGCAATCGGAGTCGCAACAATCGGAGCTTTCATAGGCGGCGGAGGACTCGGCTCCATTATTATCCGAGGCACGAATGTGACGGACGGCGCGGCTATCATTTTGGCAGGAGCGATTCCAACTGCCCTAATGGCGGTAATTGCAGACTTATTAATGGGCTGGTTGGAACGTGTTCTATCCCCTGCAAACCGGAAGGCAGTGACTAAAAAAGTTTCACCTGTAAATAATATCGTATAGTAACGGATTGGAGGGGACTAAATGATAGAGAATTTTAATATACGTAAGGAAATGTTTGGAGATACACCAAATGAGACATTGCATTTCGAGTTAACCTTGGACGGGAATGAATACCAAGGACATTACAAGGACAATGATGTGAACTGGTTTCAAATGAAGCCTGACCAGGAGAACCACGAAATGCAGATTGCAGACTTGGAAGCCGAAGTGAAAAAGAGAATTAAAGAATGGGAATCAAATTGAATGGAAAGTAGTTCGAAAACCACCGATAACTGTTGTGACCCCTTAAAGTTAGAGTTTTATATTATGCAGCTA
>NZ_JBYHFP010000022.1:0-56366 GCF_057669885.1 Sporosarcina sp. Y1011
AACTCTTATATCATACCAAGTTACGTCGTCCGTGTCAACAACTAATTTCAAGTTTTGACTAAACACGATGTGTCGGACTGGCAACGTTATCTAATATATCACCTGGCTACTTTTAATGCAACACTAACTTTGAATTAGTTTCATCTTTTTATCCAAATCTATAAAAAACGCTGTGTAATAGCCCTTTAATAGGCATTACACAGCGGTTATCTCCATTTATTCTTTCGGGCGCATTTGCGGGAACAGTAAGATGTCACGAATTGATTGTGCATTTGTCAACAGCATGACAAGGCGATCCACACCGATTCCAAGTCCTCCAGTTGGCGGTAATCCATACTCAAGTGCCTCGATGAAATCCTCATCCATGTCGTGCGCTTCATCATTCCCTTGTTCCTTTTCTACAAGTTGTGATTCAAAACGTTCACGTTGATCAATCGGGTCATTCAATTCTGTAAATGCATTCGCATGTTCACGTCGTACAATGAACAACTCAAAACGATCCGTAAAGCGGCTATCTTGTGCATTCTTTTTCGCAAGTGGAGAAATTTCAATAGGATGTCCATAGATAAATGTCGGTTGCACAAGTTGCTCTTCTACCTTCTGTTCGAAGAACTCATTCAACACATGTCCCACTTCCATCAATGGTTTAACTTCTACCCCGTGTTCTTTAGCTAATGAATGAGCTTCTTCTTTAGTCATCTCTTTCCAGAAATCAACACCCGTATACTCTTTTATCGCATCAGCCATATGCAGACGTTTCCATCCAGGCGCTAAATCAATCACATCTTCTCCATACTGCACTTGCATCGTGCCGAGCACATCTTGGGCGATATGAGCTACTAAGTTTTCGGTCAATTCCATGATGTCGTTATAATCCGCGTACGCTTCATATAATTCTATCATTGTAAATTCCGGATTATGGCGCGTTGAAATTCCTTCGTTACGGAATACGCGTCCTATTTCATATACCTTCTCAAGTCCACCGACAATAAGGCGCTTCAAATGAAGCTCGATTGCAATCCGCATGTAAAGTGTCATGTCGAGCGTATTATGATGTGTGACGAATGGGCGTGCAGATGCTCCTCCTGCAATCGCATGTAGCATCGGTGTCTCTACTTCAAGAAAACCTTGCCCATCCAAGTAACGGCGCATCGACTGGATGATACGACTTCTTAGAATGAATGTCTCTTTACTACCTTCCGTCGCAATCAAATCCAAATAACGCTGACGGTAACGTTGTTCTATATCTTTCAACCCGTGGAATTTCTCAGGTAATGGACGCAGCGCTTTTGTAAGGAATGTGAATTCTGTCGCTTTAATAGAGAGTTCTCCAACTTTCGTCTTGAAGATTGTCCCTGTAATCCCGATAATGTCCCCAAGATCTGTACTATTGTAGAGTTTGTAAGCATCTTCACCAATCGCATCTTGTCTTACGTAGATTTGAACCTGGCCGCCAAGATCTTGCAGATTCGCAAATCCAGCTTTTCCTTTACCGCGCTTCGTCATGATACGACCTGCAATTGTTACTGTATGAGGCGTTTCATCGAGCTCTTCTTTTGAAATCTCTTCAAAACGCTCCCGGATTTCATTCGATAGATGTGTCCGCTCGAATCTTGAGCCGAATGGGTCTAATCCACTTTCCCGTATATCTTCCATCTTCTGGCGTCTCACCAAAAGCTGATCGTTCATTTCATCCAAATGTGACATTTCTTTCACTCCTTCATCATTATCCGCTGCATAAGATAGCATGCATCTATTGTACACAATTTGCGCCACCCAAACACGTTTTACTTATTCACATCATCTAATAACACCAAGAATAACTGGTGTCTTGACGAAAAATCTCCAACTTTTAACTTATCCGTATCGAAAAAGGCTGCCACAACGCGTGACAGCCCGACTTATCCAGCGCAAACAGAACTTATACTAACTGCTACTTGATCACGTTTCATCATTTCTTCACCAAAGTCGTTCATAAGGTTCGTTAACTCATCAGCCGTTTTCATTGTATTGACCATATTACGGATATTCGCGTTGCCACGAATTCCTTTCATGTATCACGGAGCATGTTTGCGCATTTCGCTATATGTTCACCCTTTAGCGCCACAAGACGACTATAGTGAAGCAGGCATACATGGATTTTCTCACGCGCTGTCGGTGCAAGAACAACACGGTTGTCCATCGCAATATCATTCATTTTGTATTCCCTCCCCTTAAATAGGGATTAGCTATTTCACCAATTGAACAGCTACGGTATGTGTCATTCCCCTTCTTGCAGGAATTCATCAACTTCGTTAAGCTTCTTCCAAAGTATAACGCCTGTGTCTACCATTGAATCGGCAATTAAAGGAGCTATTTCTAGAAGAGGAATTAGAACAAATGCCCGCTCATGCATTCTTGGGTGCGGTACAACCAAATCCTCCGTTTCAATATTGTCGTTATTATAAAACAGAATATCAAGGTCTACAGTCCGAGGACCCCACTTGACTTCACGAAATCGGCCAAGCTCTTGTTCTATACTTTGACACACCACCAACAGTTCATGTGCTGTTAAATCTGTTTCAACACGGATAACCAGGTTAAGAAAGTCTGCCTGATTTGTATAGCCAACAGGCACTGTTTCATAAATTGACGATATCGATGTAACCGTTGTGCCTTTACTTAAATGAAGCGCTCGAACCGATTCTTTCAAATGATGCAGCCTATCACCGATGTTCGAACCCAAAGAGAGGTACGCAACATTCATTGAAAGTGCCCCCTCGTAATGTCTACCGACACAGATGTATAATGGCCCGGAATCGGTGGATCCGGTTTTACAAGTATCACACGAACGCCAGTCACTTTATCTGCAAACATCACCAATACCTTTGTCGCAATATTTTCAGCAACTGTTTCAATCAGTTTTACAGGTTCGCCTTCTATAATTGTTCGACACAAGCTATATACTTCAGCATAATTAACCGTTTTATCCAGATTGTCTGTCTTTCCCGCTTCCGACAAATCTGTTGCAAGCGAAACCGTCGCACGGAAACGCTGACCAAGCCTTGTCTCTTCCGGCAGTGCACCGTGATAGCCGTAAAACTCCAATTCGTTCAGATGAATATAATCCATACCGCATCCTCCTCGTATGACTGATAAAGCAATAGGGTGACCCGCCTTTAAGTTAGCGTACGTACACAACTTATTTACTTCCCCAATTAAACTACATTTCTTATTTTGAAACTTTAAATCTAAGCACAGTCTTTAATTTCTCTGGTGCTGTTCTTCTAGCGTCTGTGATATAGATTTCTCTATGACTTTTTTCAATTCGGATTAGACCTTGTTCCTCGCAATACTTTTCCATTATAGTAAACGTTGCTGGTTCTTTATCGTAACTACCGTGGTGCATCATCTGAACAGATAATCCATCAGAAAACGGTTCAAGTGTTGCTGTATCCACTGGTATATGTATCTTTTTGGCTCGCACGCTTTCAACAGCTCTTTGAAAAATTTCCCTCGTCACAAAGTCAGGCTGTCTGATCATTAATTGATAGACAAAATGATTTTTATCCAGGTAATCCAATTTTCTGCCCTCTTCATCCAAATCCCAAATTCCCTCAAGCGGAAACACTGTATATTCATAGTAGTCTTTTGGTGTGTAGCCACTCTTTGGCATCATTCGGATACTATAAGACAATGCATATAAAAGTTCCACATTTGACCGAAACAAATCGCTATTTGGATGTCCTTCACCTTGTACTTTGATATACAACTTTTCGATGTCATCATAAATAGTGGGTGTCTGTTTTGGCAAATAGATTTCTTTATCCTCTTTTCGCCACTCATACTTCATCATTTAAAATGGACTCCTCCTATTGTTCGAAATCCGTTTTCCCAGTTAGCACATCCATCATTTTTGCCATTCGGGCGATTTCTTTCACGTCATGCACGCGCACAATATGACAGCCATGTTCGATTCCGTAGCAAACAGTTGCTCCTGTTCCTTCAAGTCGTTCCTCAACGGGTAAGCCAAGAACGCTTCCAATCAGCGATTTTCGCGATGTTCCGAGAAGTACTGGGTACCCCATCTCAGCTATTCGATCGAGCCCTTGCATTGTCCATATATTTTGAATTGCATTCCGAACAAACCCAATACCCGGATCGAGCCAGATATTATCATGCGTTACACCTGCCGCAACAGCAATCCCTACACTGTCTTCCAAATCAGCGATAACTTCATCCATAAAGTTACCTACGTACTCCGCCTTCTCACGATTGTGCATTAGAATAATGGGCACATTATGTTTTGCTGCAACGTCTGCAATATACGGTTCGCGTTTTGCTCCCCAAATATCATTGATGATCCTTGCGCCTGCCAAGATTGCTTCTTCTGCGACGCCAGCTTTATATGTATCAATCGACACGGTGCATCCGAATTCATTCGTCAAAGCCTTGATAATTGGAACTGTTCGTTCAAGCTCTTCTTCCAATGAAATCGGAATATGTCCTGGACGAGTGGATTCACCGCCCACATCAATAATTTTTGCTCCATCTCGAAGCATTTCTTCCGCACGCTTAAGCGCAGCGTCAATGCGGCCATATTTTCCGCCATCTGAAAACGAATCGGGCGTCACATTCAAAATCCCCATGATAACCGTTTCTTTTTTAAAATCCATTTCTACATTTCCAAACTGGTATGTATCACGTGCATGAATCAATTTCATTACCGATAACCTTCTTTCATATCATCTATCGCCCGCAAGTAGTATTCATGGAGTCTTTTATAAAAACCACCCGCCGCTCCCGGAAGCTGTATTTCTTCAATCATGGATAGGGGAACGATTTCCTGCACAGCGTTCGTTACAAATACCTCGTCAGCAGATTCCACATCATCTTTACCATAAAACCCTTCATTCACGGTGATTTCGGTAGACTTAGCACCTTCTATGATAAACGCACGTGTCGTCCCCGGGAGAATCCCCGTTTCGATAGTCGGCGTAAATAATACGCCATCCTTCAACCAGAATACATTTGACGTAACGCCTTCAGCAACATAACCTTCAGCAGTTACGAAAAGACCTTCCATCTCTTTCAACGAAGATAGCTCCAGTCTCCCCTTGACATTGTTAAGGAAGTTGTGAGACTTATGACGTACCGTACTTTCTGGTCTATTACGCGGCGTCTCAAGCCAGACTGCCCTCTTCTCCGCACCCCGAACAGTCGGAACCAATTCTTTTCTAAACAAAATAACGTTCGGCATTACATAGGAAGAAGGTGCAAGACCGATATCGTGGACACCCGCCGAGACATTTAGCCTGAAATAGCCATCACTGCCGCCATTCAGTTCATCCAGTCTACTTACAGCAGTGAGAATTTCCATTTCATCGTAAGGCATCGAAATCCGATACTCTGTGAGTGCAGCATGTAGTCTATCCATATGTTTATCATACAAGAACACATTACCCTTATACGTTCGGAACGTTTCGAAAAAGCCAGCTCCATACAGAAAACCGTGATCGAAGGGTGAAATCTTTAACTCGTCCGCTCGCAGGAATTCACCATTCATCCAACACCACATAACGAACCCCCTATCTTACTTTTCCACCATTGCTTTTGCCTGCCAAAGCGCTTTTGCCTTATTTAACGATTCTACATATTCCGCTTCTGGCACTGAATCGGCGACAAGACCTGCGCCTGCCTGGATATGTGCAATGCCGTCCTTAATATAGACAGTACGGATGACAATATTAAGTTCAAAATCACCATTAAAGCCAAACCAACCGATTGAACCCGTATACAATCCTCTTCGCGTGGGTTCTAGTTCTTCAATAATTTCCATTGTCCGGAGTTTCGGAGAACCTGTGATGGAACCCCCTGGGAATACACCTTTGACAATATCAGCATTAGATATGCCTTCTGCAGCTTTTCCTCGGACGTTTGACACGAGATGCATCACGTGTGAGTATTTTTCCACGACCATGAATTCATCTGTTTCCACTGTTCCAGTTGTGCAAACACGCTCAAAGTCTTCTCGTTCCAAATCTACAAGCATAATATGTTCGCCCGTCTCTTTTTTGTTCGACAATAATTCAGCGTGAAGCGCAGCATCCTCAGTTTCGTCTTTCCCCCTAGGGCGCGTACCACCAATTGGACGCGTACTCATTTCATCTCCACGCTTTTTCAGCAGTAGCTCAGGTGAACCCGAGACAACGGAGAATTCCGCGGACCCGATTGAAGCCATATAAGGAGATGGATTAAATGAGCGTAGCGCTTCATACATATCAAGAGGATTTGCTGTCAGCAATTGCGATTGTCTTACCGAGAGATTGACTTGAACAACATCCCCGCTTGAAATATAATTCTGCACGTCACGAACCATCTGCGCAAATTGCGGCCCCGTAACAGAAACAGCTAGATTTTTTTCACTAATAGACACTTCTTTAGCATCTCCTGGCGCGAAAACTTGCTTACTTACTCCTGCTAACGCAGCGGCTACCCAGTCGGATTCTAGCTCCGAGGGTTCTAAATCACTATCTGGGAGTGTCATGAAATAAGCCATTTCATTCTTACAATCAAGAACCGCCCAGCGGTCGAACAGACAGAAGAATAAATCGGGTGTATCCAAGTCGTCCATTGTATCGTCTGGAATATTTTCATAAGTTCGGACATAATCGTAGCTAATGAAACCTATAGCACCACCTTGAAAATCCGGTAGTCCAGGAATAGATTCAATTTCATATGACTGAACAAACTCATTTAGTAGTTCGAGGGGATCTCCTTCTCTAACTTCCTCTGTGCCATCACGCCAAATTAGTTGTAACTTTTTCTCGTTCAATGTCCGCAATGTAACGAGAGGGTCAATTCCCGCCATACATAATGCCCCGCCCCGTCCACTTTCAAGAAGGACATGAGCGTCATGCATATGAGCCAATTCTTTATAGCCATAGAAAAATTGTTCTTTCGTCATCGCCAATGTTGTATAATCGATCTTTTGTTTGTGCATCCCAGTTTCCTCCCGATAACTTTAGTAACTTCATCTTACAGGGAAAAAGCCTTTTTACGCTATAAAAATTAGCGTGAATTCCTTTTTTATTCGAAGAACATCTAAAACCAATAAAATTGAAATAAAAAAGAAGGTGCATTTTAGCACCTTCTAGCTGCATTTAATTATTCTTCGTCAAATTGATAAAGTGGTGTACTTAAGTAACGTTCTCCATTAGAGGGAAGAATCGCAACGACTACTTTCCCTTTGCCAAGTTTCTTCGCAACTTGTAAAGCTGCAAATATTGCCGCTCCTGATGAAACGCCGCCCAGAATACCCTCTTCTCGAGCTGCACGTCTTGCCGTTTCATACGCTTCGTCGTTCGTCACTTGGATAATTTCGTTGTAAACTTCCGTATCGAGAACTTTTGGAACGAATCCTGCACCAATACCTTGAATTTTATGTGGTCCTGGCTTACCGCCTGAAAGTACGGCAGAATCTGTCGGTTCAACTGCGATAATGCTCACTTCCGGAAAACGCTCTTTCAAGACGATACCCGCTCCTGTAATCGTACCGCCCGTTCCAATTCCAGAAATGAATGCGTCCACACGGTCTAGTGCGTCTGCAATTTCAGGACCTGTTGTTAAGCGATGTATTTCAGGGTTTGCCTCATTGTTAAATTGTTGTGGCATAAACCAACCATTTTCCTTTGCTAGTGTTTCAGCTTTTCCAATGGCACCCTTCATTCCTTCAGCACCCGGCGTAAGTACAAGATCTGCACCATAAGCACGAAGCAAATTGCGTCGTTCAGAACTCATCGTATCTGGCATAACGAGAACAGCTTTATAGCCTTTTGCCGCAGCGATCATTGCGAGGCCAATTCCCGTGTTTCCGCTTGTCGGTTCGATTATCGTACTTCCTTCTTTCAAATCACCCGACTTTTCAGCAGCCTCAATCATTGCAAGTGCAATACGGTCTTTGACACTCGACCCCGGATTCATGTATTCCAGTTTCAAATAAATGTCTGCATCTTCTGCCCCTGTCATTCTGTTCATTTTAACAAGAGGTGTTTTCCCCACTAAGTCTGCAACAGAGTTTCCAACTAACGTCATTTTTACCCTCTCCCAATCCCTACTAATTTGATATGCTTTATAATACTAATATTACTACCATTATGTGAACATTGTCAACAATTGAATGCGCACAATATATATTCTTTTACTCCCCTTAAAGATTAACCCTCTGACAGACTAATAGTGCATAGTGCCATAACCAAGTCGAAATTCCTATCTAGAAGGTATCCTATTCCCGAAGACAAGAAAAGCTGTCCGGATATGCCGATTAAAGTCGACTTCCGGACAGCTATCTATCATTTACCGTAAAACCATTCCGCATCAAACTCTTCCCAGAACGCCTCCGGGTTAACCGTTTGTGGAAGTTGTTCAATTGCAAGCTCACGCCTAACATGATCTTTTACTTCTTTAAATTTAAACGATTGCCCCTTCACTACCTCATTCACACGCAAAACCGAGTAAGTACCGTCACTCAAAGCTATTACATCACTTATCGTTCCTTCTTTCACTCCGGACACTGCTTCAACGATAGCCAAGTCAATTGAATCTGTCGAATCGTTGATATAGCCGATATCCCCACCAAGGCTTGCTGATGCAAGATCCGTCGACCGCTCTTTTGCAAGTACGTCGAAGCTTGAACCTTTTGACAGTTCATCAATTGTCTGTTTTGCTTCGTCTTTCGTCGGAACAATAATAATAGAGGTCCGATAGGAAGTTTGGATATTATAAAGTGAACTATTTTCATCGTAATGCTTCTTAATTGCATTGTCTTTCACAACAATGTCTTTCGTTAACACTTTTTCAAGGATGAGATTGGAATGGATTTTTTGACGCATCTTTTCTTCATCTTGACCTGAAATGGAACGCCCGTCAACGGAACGGATAAGCGCCATTTCAAGGTTAATCTCCTTATCGGACACTTCAATCTCATACCGATCTGCAGCCACTTCCATAACCAAGTCATTTACAAGATCTAGGAGCGTTTCGCGACCCACTTCTTTTTCCATCGCAGTCATCCACTGTTCTCTTGTAATTGGCTTACCGGAAACCGATGCCACTACTTCATCTGTTTGCTTTGGTTTGTTCGGCATAAGCCAACCTACAAACCAAAAGATATTAAACAGTAATAGAATTGCAATTAGGAGAACAAGTGGTTTCGTCTTTAGTTTACGTTTCTGTGAACTTTCCGCCCCAGACTCAGGCCCTCGATTGTATTTCATCGATAAAGCCTTCCAGCTCTTCTTTTGGATACACATACGTTTCCATACAGAAATGGCAATGCGCTTCAGCTTTTCCATCCTCGTCGATCATTTCTCTGATTTCCTGCTCTCCAAGGCCAATGATTGCATTACCAAATCTGTCTTTCGAACAATTACATTCGAATGAAACATCCATCTGATCTAGAATTTCCACATTTTCAGAACCCAGCACTTCATAAAGTATTTCCTCAGGTGTAAGACCACGGTTGATTAATGATGAAATTGGTTCGACGTTAGCAATACGCTCTTCAAGTTGTACAATCGTTTCCTCCGATGCACCAGGCATAACCTGGATTATGAAACCGCCCGAGGCTTTAACTGTATTGTCAGGATTTACGAGAACACCTAGTCCGACTGCAGAAGGCACCTGCTCCGAAACGACAAAGTACTCCGTAAAGTCTTCAGCAATCTCGCCAGATACAATCGGAACCTGTCCTGTAAAGAAATCGCGAAGACCTAAATCTTTTACGACTGAAAGCATCCCTTCTGTTCCAACCGCACGTTTTACGTCGAGTTTACCTATTTCATTCAAGTCAAAATGCGTTTGTGGGTTCGATGCATACCCTCGAACTTCACCATGTGCATTTGCATCGATAACCATTGAACCAATTGGACCTTTGCCATCAATTTTAATGGTCAGTTTATCTTCACCTTTTGACATGGCACCCATCATAACAGTCGCCGTCATTGAACGCCCAAGAGCTGCTGTTGCTGTCGGCCACATGCCGTGTCGGCGTTGTACTTCAGACACCGTTTCTGTTGAGCGTACCGCATATGCGCGGATTGTCCCGTCAAATGCAAGTGCTTTTACTAAGTAATCTTTCATTTACTATATCTACTCCTTCTACATGTTTCTTTCGTATATTAGATGAAGCCCCTTTAGCGTTAGAAAGTTGTCAACAGTATCAATAACTGTCGTCTCACTTGCAATGAGATCTGCAAGCCCTCCCGTAGCAATGACGGTAGGTTCTTCCTTACTCTGTGCTTTCATACGGGCAACAATACCTTCAACTTGTCCAACATATCCATAAACAATTCCAGCCTGCATAGCAGCTACAGTGTTTTTCCCTACAACATGCTCTGGCTTCGTAAGCTCGATACGAGGCAATTTAGATGCCCGGTCGAATAATGCTTCCAATGAAATTCCGATACCTGGCGCAATTGCCCCACCCATATACTCGCCTTTTTCATTTACATAACAATAGGTTGTTGCCGTCCCAAAATCGACAATAATCAGCGGAGTTCCATATTCATGTATTGCTGCAACTGCATTGACAATCCGGTCTGCACCAACCTCACGAGGATTTTCGTACTTGATATTCAATCCAGTTTTGAGACCCGGTCCAACAATTAGTGGTTTTTGATTGAAGTATTTCCTACACATTTGCTCCAAAGGAAACATAACCGGTGGGACGACCGATGAAATGATAATGCCATGTACATCGTCAAAAGTTAGTCCGACATGTGAAAACATCGACTTTACTTGCATCGCATATTCATCTTCCGTCTTATGTCGATAAGTTTCCATACGCCAATGATGTTTAAGTTCTCCTTGTTCATAGACACCAAGGACAATATTTGTATTTCCTGTATCCAGCACTAGAATCATATTGGTTCCCCCGCTAACTTCGTCATTTTCCAACATATCATACCACATACCAAGCTATGAACAAAAGCAGAAGTGGCTTGAATGGCGACACGTTGAACAGGGTCACATAGAGGATGGGTGCAAGTTTAATCCTTCGCATACGGTTAGAATTCGGACATGAAGACATTAGTTCGCAACAAAAAAGCTGACTGTTTCAAAAGAAACAGTCAGCTTTTATAATTTTTAATCTCTGCGTTCTTCGTCGATTGGCCTAAGAGGTTGTTCGCCATCGGATTCTTTTCGTAAATCAACGATTGACGGATCCGTAGGTGCTCCAGTCGAATCAGAAATGACTACGTCATCTCCACCTTCTACTGCATCGATACTCTTCGGTTTTTCATCTAAATTATCCAAGCCATAACGGCCATATGGACGATCTGGCAGTGTGCCATGATCTTTTAGGTGATTAATTTGCTCTGCATCAAGTGTTTCTACTTCTAGAAGCGTCGTTGCAATTAAATCAAGCAAATCACGTTGTCCAGAAAGAATTTCATGTGTACGAGCGTATTGTTCTTTGATAATACGTTGCATTTCTTGGTCGATTTCATATGCAATCGATTCGGAATAGTTTTGTTCAGAGTTGAAGTCACGACCTAGGAATACTTGCCCTTGAGACTGACCAAACTGCATCGGTCCGAGCTTATCGCTCATTCCGTACTCAGTTACCATTGAACGCGCGATGCCAGTTGCACGCTGGAAGTCATTGTGAGCTCCAGTTGAAACTTCACCGAGGACAATTTCCTCTGCAACACGCCCACCCAGAAGCCCTGATATTTTATCGAGAAGTTCAGGCTTCGTCATGAAGTAACGGTCTTCTTTCGGAAGCATAACGGCATAGCCGCCCGCCTGACCACGAGGAACAATTGTTACTTTATGAACGATTTCAGCGTCATCGAGCATTAGCCCAACAACAACGTGACCCGCTTCATGGAATGCTACAATATCACGTTCTTTTTTCGATATGACGCGGCTCGTCTTCGCAGGACCTGCAATAACTCGGTCAGTTGCTTCGTCGATGTCAGACATATCGATTTTCGTTTTGTTACGTCTTGCAGCTACAAGCGCTGCTTCGTTCAATAAGTTTTCAAGGTCTGCTCCTGAGAAACCAGGTGTACGTTGTGCAAGTGCCTTCAAGTTGACAGTGTCATCAAGCGGCTTATTGCGCGCATGTACAAGCAGGACTGCTTCTCTTCCTTTTACATCCGGGCGACCAACTGTGATTTGACGGTCGAAACGTCCTGGACGAAGAAGTGCAGGGTCAAGGATATCCGGTCGGTTTGTCGCCGCAACTATGATAACCCCTTCGTTCTCACCGAACCCATCCATTTCAACAAGAAGTTGATTCAGTGTTTGTTCACGTTCATCGTGTCCACCGCCGAGGCCTGCGCCACGTTGACGACCGACCGCATCGATTTCATCGATGAAAATAATACATGGTGCATTCTTTTTAGCATTTTCGAAAAGGTCACGTACACGTGATGCCCCGACCCCAACGAACATTTCCACAAAATCAGAACCTGAGATTGAGAAAAACGGAACTCCCGCTTCACCTGCAACCGCACGTGCCAATAGCGTTTTACCTGTACCAGGAGGTCCAACTAACAGGATTCCTCTAGGTATGCGTGCTCCGACTTCGACGAATTTAGTCGAATCTTTCAGGAAGTCTACAACTTCCACAAGCTCCGCTTTCTCTTCGTCCGCTCCTGCAACATCAGTGAAGCGAACTTTTTTGCGATCGTCTGTATGAAGCTTCGCTTTACTCTTGCCGAAGTTCATAACACGGCCACCGCCGCCTCCTCCGCCTTGCGCCTGATTTAACAGGAAGAAGAATAGAATGAAGATGATGATGAACGGTAAAAGACCAGTAAAGAAAGAAACCCATGCGCTTGCTACAGGAGTAGGCAAGATATCAATTTCAGTATTGGTTTTCGTAGCAAGTGAACGGATGTCATCTTGTATAGCAGCATCGTTCAGAACATTTGTTACGAATTCTTCACCTTCTTCATACCCATCCATTTTACCCCTCACTTCAAGGACGAGCTGGACTGGCTGTAAACTTACTGTTTCCACTTTACCCTCTTCCAAAGCAGTTATAAATTCATCGTAACGAATCTCTTTCTGTTTTGGGTTTGTATTGTTTAGTGAACTGAATATCCCCATTATCGCAAGAAATATCAGTCCGTATAATAGAAAGTATCGAAGTATTCGATTCATCCCAAGCCTCCTCATTTCATTAGACAGAAAACTAGTGTAAATCTTATCATAGGTATGATTCACCTACAAAGGAAATGCCTTAGCAAAATGTTTTTTTCGCAAACTCATTTAAGAAATACTTACCACTCTCTTAAAATGAGTAGATTTCCTTTTTCAGCACACCAATGTAAGGTAAGTTTCTGTATTTCTCCATATAATCAAGTCCGTACCCGACTACAAACGCATCCGGTACGATGAAACCAACGTAATCCGCTTTTAAATCTACTTTTCGGCCAGTCGGTTTATCAAGAAGTGTAACAATTTTAATAGAATTTGCTTTGCGGTATTTCATCAATTCGACGAGGTAGCTTAACGTCTTCCCACTGTCGATAATGTCTTCAATGATAAGTACATCGCGCCCTTCGACACTTGTATTCAAATCCTTAACAATTTTAACTTCACCAGACGAAACTGTTGCATTGCCGTAACTGGAGACATCCATAAAATCGAGTTCAATATAAGCATCAATGCGCTTAATAAGATCACTCATGAAAGGCAAGCCGCCTTTTAAAACGCCAATTGCAAGAACGAACTTATCTTGGTACTCTTCAGTAAGTACTTCACCAAGCTCACGGATTTTCCCTTGGATTTCATCTTCTGTAATCAGTATTTCCTCGATATCTTTTGCCAACATCGAAATTCCCCCTCTTTCATACATATCAATTATAACTTCCTTGTACTAACTATGTATTTACTACGATCTGTTTGTTTTCTCGAAAATGCCACTCCATATCTTAAGCCTGGAACCGCACACACTTCACCTTGTGCTGTAATGAGTACCGGCAATTGGTTGCGCGAAGTCATAGCAACCTTCGAATCGATAAACAACCTGGATAAGCGTTTCGGATGTGACATTCCGGGTAACAAAATCCGATCCCCATCTTCTCTGTTCCTAATTCCCAGAGGCAATGCAGAATGAGGCAGATCAAAATACATGATATCATCTGCATCCGTGAATAATTGTGCTGCGGGATTATCCACATCAGTCCAATAAAGCTGTACGTCATTTCCCCAACTGATCCAACTATCTTTCGGCAATCGTTTTTGCCCAGAGATTTCCTCGTTTGCTGTGTCTCGAACGAACGTCAACACCCCATACTCACGAATGAATCGGTAACCGCGCGGAAGGTCAATGGAGACATTCCCATTCTGTGAAGCCAGATGGTGCAGTAGTTGGTTAATGAGCGCGAAATTATATTTTACGGGCACAAATTCCCCATTGTAAACATACTTCAATAGTAGTGTAATCATCCGTCTTTGTAAAGCTTGATGCATGTTAGAGAAAGCATTTCCATCGACGCTTGGCAAGCCCGCTTCTGTGAATTTAATAATTCCATCCAAACGGTCTTTCGCCATTATTTCAAGCAACTCTTCATCTTGCTGAAGCCAACCTGACATTCTCACTGCATTTTCCGCAACTGCCGGGTTTTCCTCTTGAAGGAAGGGGATGATTCGGTGACGGAAACGGTTACGCTGGTAGGCGTCACTTTCATTACTCGGGTCTTCACGGAACTGTAAGTTGTTTTCAGCAGCGTATGAATAGAGATCCGCTTTCATGACAGGAAGGAATGGTCGAATAAGTTGACCCCCATCAACTGCACGTTTAACGGGGATACCTGAAGGCATACTACCTTTTGTCACTTGCATCAATACCGTTTCCAACTGGTCTTCTGCATGGTGCGCTGTTGCCAAGACAGGATAACCATGTTTTTGCATAATATCTGCAAAAAAAGCATATCTTCCCTCTCGGCAGACAGCTTGCACATTCCCGCCGTCTCTCTCTATAATTTCAGGCACCGGAACACTTCCACCAAAAAACGGTACTCCGTATGATTCACATAATTCTTTCACAAAGGTACCGTCTGCCTCCGATTCTTCTCCACGCAATTTATGATCTACGTGAATTGCGGCGATTTCAATACCCATTCGTTCCTGATTGGAGACCATGAAGTGTAGTAGCGCCACTGAATCGACCCCCCCTGAACAAGCGACAAGAATACGGTCATTCGGGGAAATTAGCAACCAATCCTTGACGAAACGAAAAATTTTCTGTCCCAATGTATCCATTGCCCGACTTCCTCCTATAGTGACTTACTCTTAATCAAATTTTATCATAAAACTTCTAAAGGGGCTTCAATTTAGGGTCCCCTCACTCCCTTAAAGATTCTTCAAATCGCCTTTTCCCGGGAAATAATTTGTGAGTACGGAGTAAAACTTGACCACTTTGGCAATACATGATCGATTTTCATGACTAACACTGTACGGTCGTCACCCATTACGCCAAACTTCCGCTCCATCTCATGCATAACTCGATCGGCGATTTTGTCGCATTCGAAACCTCCGTATTTTTCAAGACTGTTATACAGCGACTCCTCTTGTTTTTCAATTGGAATATCACCGTTAAAAATGCCGTCCGTTAACATTAGTATAATATCACCCGACTTTAACTCTTCATTCTTCGCCTCAATAGAAAAGGATGGGAGAAAACCAACGGGCACAGATTTGCTGTCCAACCTTAAAAAGTCCTCCCCCCGTTTAATATACGTACTCATCGACCCGGCTTTCCAAGACCAAATACGACCATCCTGCAAATCAATAAGAGCGAGGTCTAGTGTTGCATACATATCATCAAGTCCGTTCAGGGACATCATATAGTGAAGTGTATGCATGGCCGTTTCAGGATCCATTTTCCTATCAAGACACTCCCGCATCAGGCGAATTACTTTTCGACTCTCATGATAGGCATTCAAGTCCTGTCCCATCCCATCCGACAACAGGACTGCAGTAAGTCCTTCATGTATTGGGAACACTTCATAGGCGTCACCTGCACGGAATGTTTCACCACCTGCCGTCGCGACAACGCCATAATCCAGTGAAAAGCGAACTGCAGAGCCGAACGTCAGTTGAATATGCGGAAATGGTTCTTGCAGTACGAGAGATTTTGCAACCCGGAAAGGCTCGTCATACATTTCTTCTAGAACAGGTAGGATTAACCTTTCTGCCACCGTAGTATCTGTTTCGAAGTCGGATCTTTTCTCCGGGATACAACAGATGATGCGACGTGCTCCCCTTTCTCCTGACAACATATCAATCTGAAAGAATTCGATGTCTTTTTCTAGAAGACGTTTTGCTAACTCTTCTTCAGCTGGTTTATAAACAGATAAATCCTCTTTAACTTCATTCATTATTTTATCGAGATGAGTACTCATATCCCGTAACTGGAGAGCCAGCATTTTCCGTCCGTGTTGAAGTTGCCCTGTCAATAAACTTGAAGCTGCCGTTTCTTCAAGTTCCGCCACAAGTCCGTTAAAACGAATACACTTGTATTTTATTTTTTCTTCCACGCGGTGCCGCTTCGCTTTTTTCGTCATGGAATAGGTCACTTCCCATTCATTAATCAGTCCTCCCATATCATTGTCTCCACTATCCCAACACTTTGAGTACCTAAAACAAGACTGACAGATTTTCGGTATGACTTGTTGAGGCACCATATTCGAATTACTCTGCGGAGAAAACCGGTCGCTAACGAGTGCCGACATGAATTCGGAGAACTGTTGGAAGTCAGATAACTGTTCATCTAGTCTTTCCGCTAGCCATTTCTGTCGCTTTTCAGTCACATCCGTGTTTTCCGGATGAAATACACGCCGAATTGTCTCAAGTTTTTTTGTTGGGAAAAACAAAAAAAGAACAGTAGCTACGCCGATTGTCACAAAATGAGATTTATCAAGAGGCAACGTCAGATCATACATAAGGAAGAATAGTGATACCGCAATCCCCCCCACTGCAATACCCATTTTTTTAAAGCGTCGTAATGCACCTGCAAAAAAGCCCGTCATCCCATAGACCGCCATCATTCCGGTAAACGACAATTCTGCTATCCCAACGATTGCAGCGATTATCATCGCGACTGTTGTTGAAAATGGAAGTCCCCCCACTAGTGCTGCTAGTAAGATTGCTAGATGGATTAGTGTTCCTGAAACCGATACAGATCCCAACATTATCCCACTCATACCAGTTGTAGCCATCGCTCCGATAAGGCAAGCCGCCCCAAGCCGTTCAGGTGTCCACTTTCCAAAAAAGATTCGATCAGCAGGCGGGAAAGCAACAAAAAGGAAAAACGTCATAAATAAAGCAAGAACTGCTTCAAAACCTATATATAGTTGAACATTGACTGGGGGTTGTCCGGCATGCATAACAAACTGCCATATCACCTGTACGATGATGATGCATCCGGCTACCGTGAAAGGTACCGATCTTCGTAACAATGGATACTTAATGACTGCGTTGAACAAAGCAAGCATCAGTAGATGGATGACAGCTTGTCCAAGACCTAGAAAAGCACTTCCTAGCATCCCGCCGATAAATACCCATATCAGATGCTTCCTAAAGCGCGCCCGTGCCAATGCCCAAACCGGCAAGAAAAAAGGAACAGCCGCGTCGAACAAAACAGCTTGTGCCAAGAAAAAGGATCCAAATAAGAATAGGCTTGCAACTAAAATATGCATTTTTCGTTTCCCAATCATTTCGAGATACATGCCAATCGGATGGCCCACAGGACGCATTACGTTATCTATTAGTTTCATTTCCCATTCCCCCTATGTCTACTATGCCTTGAGTATACATAGGCGTTTGCCAGGAAATTGTCTGTTCATGACAAGAAGAAAATAAAATGTTTCGACTCATTCCGAACTGTTTTTTCTTTTTCCCTTCGAAGTAGGTTGACACTGGCGCGGTTCGATTGTATTATAAATATTGTTGTTCTTATGAGCAGAAACAAGTTCTTTTGCAGATAAGGTTAAGGCGGCGTAGCTCAGCTGGCTAGAGCGTACGGTTCATACCCGTGAGGTCGGGGGTTCGATCCCCTCTGCCGCCATAAATGAGTTACAAAAAATGGTCGTTTATATGCGAAAATCATCATACGATTAAAAAAACAGTCTAAGTTCGCTATATCGTGTCGCACTGCAAATGATTTAAACTTGCTAGACGATAGGTTGTAAAAGAGCAGTTCCAGTGTCGTTTGCTAACGACGCTGGGACTGCTCTTTTATTTTTAGGACAAACAAGAAGAGGAGCTATTATTGACGAGCTATGACAATTTGTCAGACTACCGCAATTATCCTAGGTAGAATTATGACAATCTCTTAGATCGTACATCTTAAAATCCAAAAAAACGGCGGTCAAGAGTAATAACCCTTGGCCACCGTTTTTCTTTATACTATCGTACATTTTTTCATGAATTGAAACAGCTAGCAAGTTACCCTCTGCTTGCGCCACGGCCACCGCGTTTCGACTCTGTCGCTCTCTTAAGTGTTGAGAGGCGCTCCTCGCTATCTTTCATGAACTTTGCCATCTTTTGTTCAAAGTTCTCCGGACGATCAGGAGCAGGTCGACCACCTTGACGCGGACGTTGCGGACGCTGAGGACGTTCTGGACGCTGCTCAGATTCAGGCTTCGCTTTTCTAATCGACAACCCGATTTTACCATCTGCACCGACATTCATCACTTTTACTTCAACCATGTCACCGACTTTAAAATGATCATTGATGTCCTTGACATAATTGTCCGCTACTTCACTTATATGGACCAGGCCTGTAGAGCCATTCGGTAGCTCGACAAATGCCCCGAAGTTTGTGATCCCTGTTACTTTACCCTCTAGCTTGCTGCCTACTTCAATTGACATAAAAAAAATGCTCCTCCTTAAAATTTAAGCGGGCCCCGCGCTGGAAGCCTTGCAACCATATTAATCAGTCCTGCAAATGCAAGAACCGTACTTCCATTATAGCCAATAAAAAAAGAGTGTCAATAAGACTACTCTTTTCCTTCATCTTTTTTTTCCTTTTTTTTCTCATTTTCCGGTATTGCGAAAATAATCTCATTCTTTTCGGACAAGAAGTATTCTTTGCGCGCAAGCTTAGCAATATAGTCATCATCATTCAATTTCACTAGTTGTCTTTTCAGCATGTCCTGCTCTTCATTTACCTCTTCAAGCTGCGTCAGCATTTCTTCTTTTTGTAGTTCTTTCTCTGCCAAAGCTTTCTTCTGAGTGAAAAACATATTCGTTAGACCACCAAGGATAATTGCTGAAATGATAGCAAAAACCGCTAGTCTCCTGTATAGACGAACCTTCCGCGCATTCTTCCTATCTTCTTTCTTTTTTAGGGAGCGGACATATTCAGTTTGAATCGATGCAATCCTTTCGGACGATTTCTTCGGCTGCTTTTGTTGCATGTCCCACACTTCCTCTCTTCACACCTTACAAGTTGTTAGTCCACAAATTATACATCATTTCACGCTCACTTTAAAGAGTTTTCCAGAAATGAAGTGGTATAGTTTAACAATTGGTGTGAAAAGCATTACAAAGACTTTTATAATGAAACGGATGATATGTCGAATAACCGTAATAATCAGACGCGCAAGAAACCAAAGCGGCTTTATTAGTAATGCCAGTATTAATCTACCAAAAAATCGGAATGGCTTATAGAAGATACTTGCATAAAGAAGCAGCCCGCTTATCTGAGCAAAGGGGTCATACATCCGCCATGCTCCATCCCTGACAAGATAAAGAATATAAAACGTTCCGCATCCGACAAGTATCCATCCAAACACTTCAATCCAGGCCGCGCGCTTTCGAATAATTGATTTCTTACCGGCGTGTGTGGTGCCTGTTCCAATCATGTCCATGAATGCCCCGGCGACAATGCCCGTCCCAATCATAGCGAGCAGGCTAAGAAATTGAACGGATAAACTCATCCAAACAATTTATGGAGGAAACCTTTTGAGCCTGATTCTTCTTCATCATATTGAATCGTGCTGACCGTTCCCTCCAATGTAAGAAGTCCTTTATCGACATCTAGGTGGACGATGCGCAGTTCCTCTCCGCGGATTTGCAACAATCCTTGAGATGTACGAACGAGAAACTCTTCCTGATCGAAGCGGTCAATCGATTTTACCGATGTGAGATCCATCCGCTTTCTGTTGCGCATCGTAACGACATGGTCTCCTGATGGAATTGCGTACGTAGGACTATCAGTTTGAAATTGCATTATATGCTTCCCCCTTTGCTTGTACGTTCATTGCCATCTTATGCCGGACCATAAAAAAACATGACAGGAATATTCCCTGTCATGCCGTTCAATCTTCGTCATCCATGAACTCCGGTTCCACCTTTTCAAGTTTCTCCTCTTTCAAAATCGTGTACATTGAGGCTGCATCATCTTTTTTAGTCGTATCTTTCAGCAAATTGATTTTAACCGTTACTACTTTCTGACCAAAACGGATTGCCAGTTCGTCGCTTTCTTTCACGACAGACGATGCCTTCGCAACCTTTTCATTAATCGTTATACGGCCTTGATCGGCTACTTGCTTTGCAAGCGTCCTTCTTTTGATGAGGCGAGATACTTTCAAAAATTTATCGAGTCTCATGATTATCTTCCCCCTCTTTTGCTAATTGCCAAAATGCTTCGAGTTCGTCAAGTGTATAGTCCGCAAATTCACCACGTCCATCTTTTACACCTTTTTCGACGAATGAAAACCGTCTATTGAACTTTTGATTCGCGTGGATCATTGCTTCTTCAGGAGACAATTTGAGGAAACGAGAAATGTTGACGATGGTAAACAGGACATCACCCAGTTCGTCCATTTGACTGTATTTTGTTCCGCTCTCCAATTCTTTACGGAACTCCATCCATTCCTCTTCAAATTTTTCAAAAGCGCCGTCAATCGTAGGCCAATCAAACCCAACCTTTGCCGCTTCTTTCTGGTAATTAAATGACGTCAGTAGTGAAGAAGAAGGTCGGTTCTGCCCTGCCAAAAGCGATGCCAGCTGCGGTTTTTCTTGTTGCTTAATTTCTTGCCAATTTTGCAGGACCTCTTCAGAATCCTTCACACTCTTATCACCAAAAACATGCGGGTGTCGCCGGATCATTTTCGAACTGACCGATTGAAGTATATCCTCCATCGCAAAGTAACCGTCATCTTCCCCAACTTGAGCATGAAGGAACACTTGAAGTAATACATCACCAAGTTCTTCAATGATTGCTTCGTCATCTTCGTTATCGATTGCTTCAAGCAGTTCATGTGCTTCTTCGATTAAGTACCGTTTCAATGATGCATGCGTCTGTTCACGGTCCCATGGGCAACCATCAGGAGCGCGCAGTGCAGCAATGATTTCTCTAAACGTCGTCCAGTCTTTCAACCGCGCTTCCCGTTCGAAGACAGGCGGTACATATATGGTCGTTAAATTATCAATTTCAGTCACTCGGTCCAGTTCAAATAGAGGGACTGTGCTAATTTTCTCGCCTGTCGAACCGGCCGCCGTCACAATCGTCACCGGGTGATCATAAGCGTATTTCTCCATCAACGATAATTTCACTTCAGACGCCACGAATGCATCGTACACTTGTCCAATCAGCACATGCTGCGTCATATGGACATCATCGCGTTTTATATCCGTACCATCAAGCAATTGAAATCCTTCAATTGGATCAATGCGCAGCGCTGCGAAAATCGGGTCAAGAAAACTGTTGCCGCCCGCAATTTCAAGCTGAACGATACCTTCGCGCTCTTTCTCGACTAATAGCTGAACTGTTCGTTCGGCCACGAGCGGATGTCCCGGAACAACATAGGTAACTGGCTGTTCCTCACACATTGCAAGCAGCTGATCTACGATTTCATCATATACTTGCTCGAACGAGTCGTGTTTTTCATAAATTTCATCGAAGCTTGTCAGAACAAGTCCTTCTGCCCTTAATTCAGCGACAGCAGGATGCTGATCCGTACGCGCTACGACGCGGTTTGCTTCTTTTAACTTTCGGTATGTCCCGAGCGCCAATTGATCAAGGTCACCCGCACCGAGACCAATAATTGTTAACCGATGCATGTTATTCACCTTTTCTTTTATTAAGTCGTAATTGCAATGTAGCAAAACGCTTGCCAAATGGCAGCAGAAACCATTCCTTCTCTGCCATTATACGTGATTTCATAACAACGAAAAGGAAAACACTTGCACCTGCAGCGACAGAAGTTAGCGCGATAATTGTCGCACCTATCCTACTTGGAAACTTGTCGAATATAAACCCGTCTGCAATAAGCATCCATGGCAGGACAACTGCAATCATAAGGACAGTCGCCGCTATCACCCATCCGTAAAAACGGATTTGTGCAAGGCGGATCGGCCAAACCTTTTTGAAATAAAGTAATAGTCCAAACGTAATCGCCGCGAAACCAATATTTCCTGCAATTGCCGCGCCAATGACATCCCATCCGGGGACAAGCAGTTGATTTGCAAAAACTTTTATAACCAGTCCACCAATAAGTAGAAGCGTCGGTACTTTCACTTTCCCTGCACCTTGTAGCATCGCCGTTAGCGGTAAAATAAGAGATAACCAAAAAATTTGAAACGAAAAAATCACGAGTGCTGCGGTACCATCACGTGTTTCAAACAGCATTTCATTCACATAGGGTAAAACTAGCGCAAGCCCCGCGGCGGCGGCCCATCCGAATAGGAATGCTGTTCGGAACGTTAATCGGATAAATGGCAATGCCCCTTGTCCCGCTTTTTTTGCCGAATGATGAGCGATTAGTGGAACAATCGCAAGCGCTAATGTCGAAGCGATTAGAATCCCCATTTGCACAAGCGGTTGTCCACGGTCGTAGACACCTTTCATTACCATCGCCGTATCTTCTGCAAGACCATTAGACATGAGGATATTATAGATCGTAAATGAATCGACCAGTTGAAACATCAGGAGAATGAGTGAACTTGCGCTGACCCCCAAACTGACAACCGTTAATTCTTTTACCACTCGCCATGTATCGACTCTTTCCAGCGGGCCTTTGAATGAATTACGAAAATAGAGTGCGAGAATTACAACGCCCGCACTTTCTCCGATAACTGCACCCCACATCGCCACTTCACCCGCTGTATACAGCGATGCACCTGTCCGCATCGCAATCCATGTCCCAATGAGGATAACCGTTACACGGAAAGCCTGCTCACCAACACCGGAAACGGCAACTGGCACCATCTGTCCCTCCGATTGAAATGACCCCTTCAACACCGCTAACGCCGGCATAAGCAGAACGATATACGCGCCTGCCCGCAGAAGTGGAGCAAGTGCGGGATCTCCCATGGAGTGCGCGAAAAATGGTGCAAAAACAGTTAATAGAACAAAAAAGGTTATTGATAATAAAAGTAGATATGTAAATGCCACACGCATCATCGCTTTTGCTTCACCGCGGCTTGTACTTCCCGCAAGTAATTTCGATACAGCTACCGCAAAGCCATAAGACGTCCAAACGATAAAAATACCGATAAAAGGATATACTTGTTGATAAATATAGAACCCTTTGTCGCCGACAAGATTTTGGAACGGAATTCGGTAGACCGCACCAAGTAATTTCACAATAATCGCAGAAATCGTCAGAATCGACGCGCCTTTCATGAACGTTTTCATATCCCATTGTTGCGCCATTTTCGTGCCTCTTTCTGTCGTACATAGTAGATTCATTATACCATGAATGAATAATTTAAAGATTTTCAAGGTAGTATTACAAATATCCAAATTGAATTTTCAGAATAGGTTTAATGGTTCAACTGTATGGGAAAGACATAGGTATGAAGTTTGTGAATATCTTACTTTAAATGTATTAAAAAATAAGAATGATGATATAAATAAATCGGAGGGACTAGAATGATAAAAACAATTCCTAAAAAACGTATTCTATCGGTTCTCATAAAATCAAAAAGGGAAATTATGTATATGAAAGCAAAAGACTTTGGTTTGAGTCATCCAATTGTCGTCGAACACAGTCAAGAGCTGGATATATTGCTGAATAGATATCAAGGAATCCGATCTATACAATGAAAAAAAATGACATATTTCATCAACAAGCGTTAAACCTTTCAGAGCAAATCCTAACATCCATTCAGCATTACCGAATACTCAATGATTCTTTCATAGATAACGGCGATGAATTAAACCCTATTTCAAAACCAAACGGCCCCCACTTCTTAGAAAAGTGGGGGCCGTTTGGTTTTCATATGTGATTATGACTTGAACTCCTTAATATATGGAGGCAAAAATCTAAATCCTCCTTTAGATGAGCTTCCATTAGCTGTTTTGCTGTCTCGCCATCTCTTTCTTTGATCGCTTCATAAATTTCCTCATGCTCGTCTATTAATCGCGGACGATTGTAAAGCACCACGGTCTTGCGAAAAAGATAAATTATGGACTTCATGCGATCTATTGTATCTATCATTAGAGCGTTACCACTGGCTTGAACAATAATTTCGTGAAAGCGCTCATTGGCATCCATTATCTCTTCAACTGTACCTTCTCTTCCTATTGTAACGCAATTGGAAAGCGCGTTTAATTCTTCTTCCGGCAAATAGGTAGCAGCTGACTTCGCAGAGAAACCTTCGAGAAGAATTCGTACTTGAAACAAGTTGCGTAAATCTTTTTCTGTGGGCTGTACAACTCTTTTATTGACGATCAGTCCTTCATGACCCAATTGTCTTAAAGAGTCTCTAATAGGTGTACGGCTAAATCCTAATTCTGTTGCTAATTTTTCTTCTACAATTTTGGTGCCGCCTGGTATATCTCCGTTTAGGATTCTGTCACGAATCACTTCATATGCTTGATGGTAAGCAGAGCGAGGGCTTTTATCGTTTCGGGTCATTTCTTTCACTCCAATTTCCTTCAAACTAATTACCATTAACTTATCAAAAGTAGATAGAGAAAGAAAGCCTAAAATGTTACGGCTTCATTTTCGTATACAAAACTAGTTAAAATGTGTACAAAATTTTAAAAAAGGTATACAATATAGTCGTTAGGGTTGTTGTAAACGGTTACAATTCCAATTAATTGAGAGTATTTTACATCATAAAGTAAGAAACACTAAGATAAATAGGAGGAATTGTCATGTCAAAAAAAATTGGTTTCATCGGTTTAGGTATCATGGGGAAACCTATGGCATCGAACTTATTAGCTAAAGGGTACGATGTCATGGTGAATGATTTGAATAAAGAGACGGTACAAACACTGATAGATGCTGGGGCAAAAGCAGCGGATTCTGCAAAAGGTATCGGCGAAAATAGTGATGTTATTATTACAATGCTGCCCGCTTCACATCATGTACAACAAGTAGTATTGGGTGAAAACGGTGTCCTTAGCGGCGCGAAAAAAGGCGCTGTTATTATTGATATGAGTTCGATTTCCCCTGTTGTTTCAAAAGAAATTGCAGCAATCTCGGAAAAACAAGGCGTAGAAATGTTGGATGCACCTGTTAGCGGTGGTGAACCAAAAGCAATCGACGGCACGTTAGCGATTATGGTTGGTGGGAAAGAACAAGTTTTTGAACAAGTGAAGGATGTTTTATTCGCAATGGGTTCTGAAATAACATTGGTTGGTGGTAATGGAAGCGGAGCAACCGCGAAGTTAGCCAACCAAGTAATCGTAAACTTAAATATTGCTGCTATGTCCGAAGCATTGGTATTAGCTGCAAAAGCAGGCATCGATGTAGAAAAAATGTACCAAGCAATTAGAGGTGGATTAGCAGGAAGTGCCGTCCTAGATGCGAAAGTTCCATTAATTCTTGATCGAAACTTCGTGGCAGGCGGAAGAATTGACATTAACTTGAAAGATATGACAAACGTAATGGAAACAGCGCATAGTATTGGAGTTCCAATGCCGTTATCTAGCCAATTACTGGAGATTTTCCACGCATTAAAAGTGGATGGTAAAGCGGCGGATGACCATGGCGGAATTGTTCAATACTATGAAAAAATGGCAAACATTACAGTTGGGAGAGTTTAATCAATGACCACAATTGGGAGTAATGAAAAGAGATTAGTTCAAGATGTTTTAGAGAATATCCAAGCGGTCGATTCACAAGCCGTGAAAGGTATGCTTGCAAACGAATTAGTTGATTTGAATAAAAAGATCATCGTACTGGATGATGATCCAACAGGTGTTCAAACGGTTCATGGTATTTCCGTCTATACGGATTGGTCTGTGGAAAGTTTGGAACAAGGTTTTGTAGAAGAAAATGCTATGTTTTTCATATTGACAAATTCCAGAGGATTCACTGCTGCTGAAACGGAAAAAGCACATACAGAAATTGCTGCAAACGTCGTAGAGGCGGCGAAGAAACAGAACAAGGACTTTATTATCATTAGCCGCGGAGATTCCACTTTAAGAGGGCATTATCCTCTTGAGACAGAAGTATTGAAAAATACAATTGAATCAGCTATGGACATCCGCTATGACGGGGAAGTAATTTTGCCGTTCTTCAAAGAAGGCGGCCGCTACACAGTCGACAATATCCACTATGTGCAATATGAAGACTATCTAGTGCCTGCAGGAGAGACGGAATTTGCGAAGGACAGGACGTTCGGTTATTCCAAGTCTCATTTAGGCGAATGGGTTGAGGAAAAAACAAACGGTGAATTCAAAGCTGTGAATTCTACATATATCTCTCTTGAAAGCTTAAGGGCGATTGATATTGAAACCATTAAGAACCAATTACTACAAGTTAATGATTTCAATAAAGTAGTTGTGAATGCAGTCGATTACGTAGATGTAGAAGTTTTTGTTATTGCTCTTATCAAAGCTATGAAATCCGGGAAACAATTCACGTTTAGAAGTGCGGCTGCCCTTACTAAAGTGATTGGCGGAGTGAGCGATAAAGCACTTTTGACAAGAGAAGAATTGATTCGGGAAGAAACAGGCCATGGTGGTTTAATCCTTGTTGGATCTCATGTTAAAAAGACAACTGAGCAATTAGATGAATTGAAAACAAGTGATTTTATCGAGTTTATTGAATTTAATTCCCATCTTGTGTTGCAACCTACCAAGTTCCAAGAAGAAATAAATCGGGTGATAGAAACAACCGAAAAATTAGTTCGCTCCGGCAAAACAGTTACGGTGTATACGAGGCGCGAACGATTGGATCTCGGTGAGGGCAAAAAAGAAGAAGAATTGAAACTATCCGTAAAAATATCGGATGCAGTCACAAGTATCGTGCAACGTCTGAACGTACGACCAAATTATATTGTTGCAAAAGGTGGCATCACGTCCAGCGATATTGGAACAAAAGGCCTTGAAGTAAAAAGAGCAACAGTAGCCGGTCAAATAAAACCGGGAATTCCGGTATGGTTTACTGGAGAGGAAAGTAAATTTCCAGGAATCGCATACGTTATCTTCCCAGGTAATGTAGGAGCTGTAACAACCTTAAAAGAAACAGTAGAAATTTTAAATAACTAGTCAATTGTTCATCAAGTAAGATAAGGGGGCATTTCACATGTTAGTAAATACGAAAACGATATTACAGCATGCACAGCAAAACAGGTATGCTGTTGCAGCTTTTAATGTATACAATTTAGAAACTGCCCAGGCAGCGGTGCGAGTTGCCGAACAGGAAAATCAACCGGTCATTATTGCACTAGGAGAACGTTATTTCCCTACTGTGGATGTTGAAGGGTTTTCAGCCTTTGTAAAAGCAATGGCTGAAAAATCCCCCGTTCCTATTGCACTTCATCTTGATCATGCATATGAAAAGGAATCAATCATTCGAGCCATCCGTTGTGGATTTACATCTGTTATGTTTGACGGGTCTACCTTTGAATTGGAAGAAAACATTCGCCGTACAAAAGAGATTACAGAAATTGCCCATATGGCAGGCGTGTCTGTTGAAGCTGAGATTGGTTCCTTAGCGAAAGGTGAATTCTCCGATGAAGAAGAAGGAGATGGCACATTGACTGATCCGCAGTCTGCAAAAGACTTTGTTGACGCAACAGGCGTAGACTTTTTGGCAGCCGCTATCGGCACTGTCCACGGTATGTATAAAGGTGAGCCGAAGATAGATTTGTTGCTTTTAGAAAGTATACAACAGGCTGTTGACGTTCCTCTTGTGCTACATGGGGGGTCAGGAACTCCAGCGTCCATCATTAGACAAGCTGTACAATTTGGAATATGCAAAGTGAATGTTAATACGGAGGTTTCCATGGCTGCCGTTTCCTATTTACAAACCTGTTTCGAACACAAAGAAATGGTCCACCTTTCCACTGTTATGGCAGAAATGCAACAAGCCATTGAACCCGTGATGACGAAATTCGTTCGATTGTTTGCAAATAAACAATAACATAATTCGTTCTTCGATTTACATCTTACTATATAACGAAAAGAGTGATATCATGCCGATAGTATCTGTCTGTATAGGAGTTGCCCTATTACTTCTATTAATGATTGTTTTTAAGTTAAATGCTTTTATCTCTTTAATTCTTGTTGCACTAGTAGTCGGGATATTAGAAGGAATGTCACCGATTGATGCAATCGCATCCGTACAAGGGGGTTTAGGTGGAACACTTGGAAGTCTGACGATGATTATCATTTTTGGAGCAATTCTTGGGAAATTGATGACAGATTCAGGCGGCGCACAGCGAATTGCGACAACCCTTATTAAATCCTTCGGGAAAAAGAGAGTTCAACTAGCTGCTGTTTTGACAGCTTCCGTCGTCGGGATTGCCCTGTTCTTCGAAACAGGGGTTGTCGTCTTAATTCCTTTAGTGTTTACGATCGCTACTGCAGCCGGAGTACCGATATTATATGTTGGGATGCCAGTAATTGCAGCACTTATTACGATGCACGGCTTTGTTCCCCCTCACCCGGGACCGACAGCGATTGCTAGTGTATTTGAAGCTAATATAGGGAAAACATTATTATATGGAATTATAATTGCGATTCCTGCCATTATTATTGGTGGACCATTATTCACGAAGTTGTTCAAAAAAGAATATTTAGAAGTGGATATTCCGAAGGGATTATTTAACCCGAAAGAATTTACAGAGGTAGAAATGCCCGGGTTTGCAACTAGTATTTTGACATCCTTAATGCCGGTCATTTTAATCGCTTCTCAAGTAATTGTAGAAATCACTATTCCAGAATCAGCAATAATGCCGTTCTTTGATTTTATCGGCAATCCCAATATTGCTTTGTTACTTTCCGTGATTCTCGCCTTCTTTACGTTTGGCCTGAACCGCGGTAGAAAAATGAAAGAGGTTATGCAATCGACTTCGGAGGCTGTAAGCGGAATTGCAATGATTCTACTGATCATTGCGGCTGGTGGCGCCTTCAAACAAGTGCTTATTGACAGTCACATCGACCAATATATTGCAGATATCATGGCAGGCTCGACTCTATCTCCGTTACTTCTCACTTGGTTAATTGCTGCTATTTTACGCGTAGCGGTCGGTTCAGCTACTGTTGCCGGTATGACGGCTGCCGGTATTGCAGCACCTCTAGTTGCAATGACGGGTGTCAGCCCAGAACTGATGGTATTGGCTGCTGGTGCAGGTAGTATTACGTTCTCCCACGTAAATGATGCAGGGTTCTGGATTTATAAAGAGTACTTTAATCTTTCAATCGGTAAAACGATTGCAACTTGGTCGGTCATGGTGACGATTCTCTCGATAGTTGGATTAGCTGGTGTCTTAGTCCTTAATATGCTTATCTCATAATAATAAAAGTGTCTTCTTCTCCCGATAAACGGAAGTAAGAAGACACCTTTTTTTGTTTTCTTATGTTCATGTATACAGCTTTCTTTTCATTTCCCTCAGAAGTTAAAGTAAATATGGCGTGCGATATGGGGTGCCACAAGCCATCGAAGTCAAACTGCCCTGCAATCGCAACAGCTGAAACTGGGGGATAACAAAAAAACATATAATGCAGCCTTTGTCGGAATAGCTGTCTCGTTAACCTGTCATTTTATGTTCTATTGCCCACCACGTAAATATAAGCAGCCCACTAAAACCAGTGTTATCCGGTTTTGGTGGGCTGTTTTTACGGTTCCATCTGTTTTGCTAAAAAATGAGCAGCTGTTTCCGCTGCCTTCAGTTCGGTTTCTCCTATAAAATGCACCTTCGACAGTAAATAGACAGCTCCGATTGTATCCCCAGCAGCTACAATTGGTGCGATACAATAAGATTTAACTTGTTCGACTTGTCCCGGAACCCATTCGATGGCTTTTTCAAGTTTTTCCGTGACGACTTTACGACCATTCATGATTTCGTCGATATCAGGGGACAATTGGCGATTCAAATAATCTTTTTTAGATAACCCGGAGACGGCAATCATTTCATCACGGTCACTAATCAGTGCTGGAGTTCCAAGTGTTTCGTAAAGGGTTTCCGCATACTCTTTTGCGAATTGCCCGAGTTCCGATATCGGTGAATATTTCTTTAAAATCACTTCACCATCACGGTCGGTAAAAATCTCAAGTGGATCCCCTTCACGAATCCTCAATGTTCTTCGGATCTCTTTAGGAATAACTACCCTTCCAAGATCATCAATTCTGCGAACGATTCCTGTTGCCTTCATGTATGATGCCTCACTTTCTACAAATTAAACAAAGACTTCATTTCATTTGTAGTATGCATCAATAATGGACAAAATATGCAACATGTCCTTTAGAAGGAATCAGCAACAATCGTTTCCTTTGTAGATGACTCAAGAATTCTCATTATTGCTTCTAAAACGTCGAATCCAGTCTGTTTTCCCGTATGGCGCTCATCTACTGTCATGATGAGTTGACCATTTTCCATCGTAAACCCAACAGCGCGCCCAAAAGGCATGGAATCGGATACAAGTTTTGCGCCGTCTGTCCGTGCTGTTCCTTCCGATGAAATACGAACTTCAATAAGGGATTGTTGCTTTTTAATTGATTCGACCCCCGCAATACGGCCCCAGGCTTTTAAACGGCCTACACGGAGCAATAAGTCAGCTTCAAGCGGAATATCGCCGAACCGGTCTGTCATTTCGTCAACAAGTTCAATATAGTCCGCTTCACTTTCGATTGCTTTCACCATTTTATACATTTGGATCTTCTGGAATCCATCTCGCACATAGTCGTCAGGAATATATGCATTTAGCGGCAATGCTATTTCCAAATCAGGAATATCCGCTTTTATAATACCTGTCTGCTTCTCCTCGACAGCTTCTTGAAGCAATTGAGAGTAAAGATCGAACCCGACCGAGTCGATGAACCCGTGTTGTTGGGAACCTAGCAGATTGCCTGCACCGCGAATGGATAAATCGCGCATAGCGATTTTGAAGCCAGATCCGAGTTCTGTAAACTCCTTAATCGCTTGTAGACGGTTTTCTGCGACTTCTGTTAGCACCTTGTCACGCTGATATAGGAAATAACCGTACGCTACACGATTTGACCGCCCCACACGTCCGCGAAGTTGATAAAGTTGAGACAAGCCCATTCGGTCTGCATCCTGGACAATAAGTGTATTTACATTTGGAATATCGATACCTGTTTCAATGATTGTAGTTGTCACTAGGACATCGTATTCCCCTTCAAGGAAACTTAATATAACCGACTCAAGTGCAGACTCCCCCATCTGTCCATTGGCGAAACCTACTCTTGCTTCTGGCACTAACTGTTTTATTTCATCCACTTTCCGTTCCATGTCTTCGACTCGATTGTATAAGTAGAATACTTGACCGCCGCGGCTCATTTCCCTTTCAATTGCCTCACGAACGAGTGCAAAGTTTTGTTCCATGACATAGGTCTGGACCGGGAAACGGTTTGCAGGAGGTGTTTCAATGACGGACAAGTCACGAACACCAAGCATCGACATATGGAGTGTCCGTGGAATTGGCGTTGCCGTTAGTGTCAGGACATCGACGTGCGTTTTCAACTGTTTTAGTTTTTCTTTGTGCGTTACACCAAAGCGCTGTTCTTCGTCGACAACCAGTAATCCAAGATCATGATAGACGATGTCTTTGGATAATAAACGATGCGTACCTACAACCACATCAATTGTACCGGCCTTCAATTTTTTTAATGTCTCTGTTTGTTCTTTTTTTGTTCTGAAACGATTTAAAAGGGAAACTTCAACTGGGAAACCAGAAAAGCGCTCTTTCATTGTCTCGTAATGCTGTTGTGCCAGAATCGTAGTGGGAACAAGAAATGCGACTTGTTTGCCGTCGGATACAGCTTTGAATGCCGCACGGATTGCAACTTCCGTTTTACCATAACCTACATCTCCGCATAGCAGACGATCCATAGGCCGTTCTCTTTCCATGTCTAGCTTCACTTCCGCGATAGATCTGAGTTGGTCATCCGTTTCGTCATACGGGAATGCATTTTCAAAAGCCATTTGCATATCGTCGTCCTCCGCAAAAGCATGTCCCTTTTCAGATTCCCGTTTTGCATAGAGCTTTATCAAGTCGTCAGCGATATCTTGAACAGCAGCCGTAACTTTACTTTTTGTTTTCTTCCAGTCCGCTCCGCCCAATTTATGGAGTTTTGGTTCTTTTTCGCCGGAGGCTACATACTTCTGAATCAGATCAATTTGGTCTGCAGGAACAAACAGCTTATCTTCCCCACGGTATCGGATGTCGAGGTAATCTTTATGAATTCCACTTACTTCAAGTGTTACAACACCATAGTATTTTCCAATACCGTGATGCACATGAACGATGTGGTCGCCAGGTTTGATCTCCGAGTAACTTTTGATGCGTTCGGCATTTGTCAATTTATGTGGTCGTGCTTTTCGTTTAGATTTCCCTTTGAATAATTCAGAATCCGTCACAACTGCAACTCGTTGGAATGGAAGCTCGAACCCCGCAGACAAATCACCGTCTATAACCTGTACTCCACCTGATTTCGATGTTTTTCCTGAAAAGGAAGACGACACATCATAATCTTGAAGAATCGATTGGACTTTTCGCATCCGTTCTTCCCCGTCTGCAACAATGAATACATTAAACTCTCCTTGATGCCAACGTTCTATTTCACTTTTCAATAAATTCATTTGACCATGAAACTGTTGCATGGGTTTACAAGAAAATGTAACAGTCCTCTTCACGACGATTCCCGGCACGGTACGGATGAATAAGGAGAAATACATTTTCCTTTGTTTTAGCAACGCATTCATTTCCTCAAATGAAATTGACAATGTTGCATCATGAACAATTTTCCCTTCTTCAAGAAGAGCAACCATCCATTCCTTTTCTTCTGTTTCAAGTGACCCTACAACTTCAAGAATACGTCCAATCTCATCGAACAAAACGATTCCATTACTCGGGAAATAACTCTCGAGCGAGGTTGTGGAACCCGAAAATGATGCATATTTCAACATGTTTTCAGGCATTGACCCTTCTCTCATCAATTGAATATCATTTGTTATATTAATCATTAAACGCTCTTTTGCCTCTGCATCTTTCATCTTCTTCAAGCTAACCCCAAGTGCTTTTTCAAGTTCATCGGCGATTGCTGTAAGATCTTCTTTCATCCAGACAAATTCAGAGGCTGGGAGGATTAACACAGCTTCCAACTTCCCAGTTGAACGTTGGTCTTCTGCTGAAAATGTACGGATCGAGTCTATGTCCGTATCGAATAACTCTATTCGAACTGGCTCTTCCATAGTTAACGGGAAGAGATCGAGTATTCCCCCCCGTAACGCAAATTCACCTGGCGCGGTAACCATTGGCTGTCTTGTATACCCCATTGACACAAGTCTAACAAGCCATTCAGAAATATTCAGTTCTTCTCCTAATTTCGCCGACAAGGAGCTAGCCAACCATCGTTCTTTCTCTGGCAATCGTTTTTTCATGCCTGCAATGGGGGCGATGTAAATTCCTTTTCCGACACGAGCCATATGATCGATTGTATCGATGCGCTGTGCCCTTAGCTCGTAACTTGAAACAGAAAAATCCGCAGCAATTAGCTCCTCTGCGGGATAAAGGTGTACGAGTGAATCACCCAACGTCTTTACAAGGTCTTCGTATGTACGTTGCGCTTGCAACAAGTTGGGGGAAACGATTAGAACGGGCTCATCCATTGCTTGATGGAGCACCTTGAAAAGGATCGACTTCGCTCCGCCTGAGAAACCAGCGATAAGCTGGCGGTCATTTCCCGCCTCCAACTCTTTCACTAGTTCGTTAATCTCTTTCTCTTGTGAAATTAAATTCATCAGCGTTTCCAATACTACACACCCTTTCTATAATTATAGTAAACGCTCAAAATGGAGGCCAAAACGAGTTTGGCCGCCAATAGTTAGTAGATAATTCCCCTTTATAAATAGGAAAACAGAAAAAGCTTTGGACGCATTCCGCGCCAAAGCGTACATCTTATTGAAGCCATTTCTTGAGTGTATAGTAATCCGGGAAACTCCGAAGCGATTGCTCACACTGTTCGCATATGCATCGCACCATTAATGCCCCGTCCTCTTCATACGTCAGAAAATGCTCAACTTCCCCGTCGTCCAACTTTTGCAGAAGAAGAATAGTCTCCTTCGCGGATTCAAACGGAAGTGTGCCTATTTCGGTCTCACAATGTCTGCAAGTATAACGGATCGCCATTCTAATCCCCCGCCCTTTTATCAAAGTATAGGCGAGAAAGGGCTTTGTTATTCCTTACATACCATTAAAGTTGTTCATCACATCGTTAAATGGTTTGTTTAGCCAGGCTTCACAAGCAGATGCACTTTTTTGCACCATATCTTCAATCAATGGTTTTTCATCCTTACCAAAAGGCGATAGTACGTAATCAGGTACCTTCATGCCGCCAACCGGACGACCGACACCAATACGGATTCTGTTGAACTGATCTGTTCCGAGATGAGCAATGATTGACTTCATGCCATTGTGGCCGCCCGCACTGCCTTTTTGACGCAACCGGATGGTTCCAGGCGGAATATCCAGATCATCGTACAAAACTGTGATATCTTTCACATCGACTTGAAAGTAATCCATTAACGGCCGAACACATTCCCCGGATAGATTCATATACGTAAGCGGCTTCACGAGCATCACTTTACCTTCTGGACGATGTATGACCGTGTACATCCCACCGAACTTGGACTGCATCACAGGCGCCGTCAGACGTCTACAAAGCTCATCTATGACATGGAAGCCTACATTATGGCGCGTTTTTTCATATTGTTTACCCGGATTCCCGAGTCCTATTATCATTTTCATCGATTTTATCTTCCTTTAACAATAGATGATTAGACAGAAAATAAGCGCACGGGTTTCCGTACGCTTGTTTTCATATTACTTCTCTTCTTTTTTCTCGCCGATTACTTCGGGTTCAGCCGTTTCAGAAGCTTCACTTTCAAGCTCTTCCATTTCTGCTTCCGTACGTGGAGAAGAAATTAGAACTAGTCCATGATCATCTTCATTTAGAATTTCATATTTCGATTTCGCACGAATATCTGCGACTGTAATTGATTCACCAATTTGAAGTTCTGAAATGTCGATATCGAATGTTTCAGGAATATCTGAAGGTTTCACTTTGATTTTCACTTCGCGGTTTGGCTGTTGAAGTACGCCGCCCGCTTTCAAGCCCGCAGATTCTCCTACAAGATGGACAAGTACTTCCACTTCTAGTTCTTCTGTCATATTGATAGCAAGGAAGTCTGCATGTCGGATTTCACCTTTTAGTGCGCCAGACTGATATTCACTTAGAACAACGTTGATGTCCTTACCGTCAACATTAAGTTTAATTACACCGTTACGGCCCACTTCACTCAATGTTTTCAAGAGGTCACGTTCTTTTACTGAAATCGGTGTAGCTTCAGTTTTATAACCATAGACAACTGAAGGAACATAGCCTTCTTTTCTTAATTCTGTTAGTGCTGACTTTTTAGCTGGTACTCTCGCTTCTGATTGTATACTTGTACTCATTTTATTTAATCACCCTTCTGATTGAAAAAATTGTGCTAATTGATAAATACCCAGTGGCAAGCGACATGAAACATTTCGAATTAATCAAATAAGGTGCTGACGGACTTCTCCTCAAATACACGGACAATTGCTTCCGCAAGAAGTGAGGCGATAGATAGTTGTTTTATCTTCGGAGACTGCTTCGTTTCCGGAAGCTCGATTGAATTCGTAATGACCAATTCTTTGATTTGAGAGTTGTCAATTCGTTCAATTGCGGGACCCGACAACACGGGGTGTGTACAACAAGCATACACTTCTTTTGCTCCACTTTCGATTAATGCGCTCGCCGCAATCGTAATTGTCCCTGCTGTATCGATGATATCGTCAATCAGGATTGCTGTTTTCCCCTCGACATTCCCAACGATATTCATCACTTCAGCTACATTCGGACGAGGACGGCGTTTGTCGATGATTGCAATAGGAGCTTTCATCCGGTCCGCCATTTTACGCGCACGCGTTACACCGCCATGATCCGGTGATACTATAACTAATTCGTCACTGTTGAATCCTTTTCCTTTAAAATATTCAGTAAGAATTGGTTCTGCAACAAGGTGATCAATTGGAATATCGAAGAAACCTTGGATTTGGGGCGCATGAAGATCTATTGCAATGACGCGATGCGCACCAGCTGTTTCAAGTAAGTTTGCAACAAGCTTCGCCGTGATTGGTTCACGTGAACGTGCTTTTCGATCCTGACGTGCATAACCATAATAAGGCATGACGACATTGATTGTGCGAGCAGATGCACGTTTCAATGCGTCAATCATAATAAGAAGTTCCATCAAGTTTTCATTGACAGGGAACGATGTTGACTGGATGACGAACACATCACAGCCCCGGATACTTTCTTCGATATTGATTTGGACTTCTCCGTCACTAAATTGCTTAACGGAACATTTCCCTAGTGGTCGTCCGATTACTTCCGCAACTTGCTCCGCAAGTCTTTGGTTCGAATTCAAAGAGAATATCTTTAGTTTATCGTTTGGATAGTGATTAGCCATCATGTTCCCCCTGTTTACTTATGATTTAGTTTGTTAGTATATCCTTCTTTATTCTCCTGGCGCGCGCGCGCAATTGCAAGTGAACTTTCTGGGACATTTTTATTGATTGTCGACCCAGCGGCTACATATGCACCTTTACCAATTGTTACTGGTGCGATTAAATTGGAATTACATCCGATAAATGCGTCATCTTCGATCGTTGTTTGGTATTTGTTTTTCCCGTCATAATTAACGGTAATTGAACCACAGCCCACATTCACATGCGCTCCGACTTTAGCATCCCCGATATAGCTTAAATGAGATACTTTACTTCCTTCACCCAGTGATGATTTTTTCACTTCTACAAAGTTACCAATTTTCACATTATCACCTAGATTAGAATCAGGACGGATATGCGCAAAAGGCCCCACAGTTGTAGTTGAACCGACTATACTGGATCGTACCACTGACGAATGGATGGTAGTCTCATCCCCAATTACACTATCTATAATCTGGCTATTCGGTCCAATTATACATTTCCTGCCGATAACAGTGTTCCCTTCAATCATGGTACCCGGTTGAAGAACTGTATCTCGACCAATCTCAGCAGCCGCACTTATATACGTATTGTCTGGGCTGATGATGGTTACTCCATTACGCATATGCTTTTCAGCAATGCGTTGGCGCATTACTTGTTCAGCTTTAGCCAGAACCACACGATCATTGACGCCGAGCGTTTCACTAAAGTCATCCGTCACATAAGCCGAAACAAGTTCACTCTCAGATTGTAAAATTCCGACAACATCAGGCAGATAGTATTCGCCTTGCGTATTGTCGTTTTTCACTTTTCTCAATGTCTCAAAGAGCGTACGGTTATCAAAACAGTACGTACCTGTATTGATTTCCATTACCTTTTGCTCTTCTATCGTTGCATCTTTTTGTTCGACGTTCCGTAGAACCTGTCCACCTGCGCCTCGGATTATACGTCCGTAGCCAGTTGGGTTATCTGCATAAGCCGTTAAGATGGTTGCTTTAGCGCCTGTTTCATTGTGATGGGCAATTAGTGCCTCCATTGTTTCAGAACGAATTAGGGGCGTATCTCCACACACGACAATCGTCGTGCCATCCAGATGACCGATTAACTTCTCCGCCTGCTGAACAGCGTGTGCTGTACCTAACTGCTCATCCTGCAATGCATATTCACTTTTATCTCCAAGTGTCTCTTCGACCATTTCCGCGCCATGCCCAACAATAGTGACAATGCGACCGGTTCCAAGACCCCGAATATGATCAATTACGTGTTCCACCATTGGTTTTCCGCAGACTGGGTGGAGTACTTTATATAAATCTGACTTCATCCGTGTACCTTGTCCTGCTGCAAGGACGACGGCATATGTATTTGTCATTTGAATGCCTCCAAAAATGTGTGAGGAAGGCCGATCCCTCTCTTAATGTTTTCTTTATAAACTATAGCTGAAAACAGGGTTTTTTTCAACCTCTCTACTCTTGACAAGCTCATCGTCATTATTTTTCTTTGCTCTGTCCCCTTTTAAAACTAAAAACAAGAAAAAACTGCCGCATTAAAAAAGGGCAGTCAATTTCACTATATAGGTGTTCTGCATATGATTGAAGAGGGCACGTCATGCGCCGGCTCCCTCGAATATTGGCTCTTCAGCAGACAGATGGTATGCCGCAAGTACGGCATCTTGGATTTTTGTGCGAGCATTCGTATTAATCGGGTGTGCTACATCGCGGAATTCCCCATCAGGTGTCCGTTTGCTTGGCATAGCTACGAACAATCCTTCATTTCCATCGATAACCCGAATATCATGTACGACAAATTCATCGTCAATCGTAATCGATGCAATCGCCCTCATCCTTCCATCAGTCTCCACCTTTCTTAACCTAACATCTGTTACTTCCATTCCCTACCACTCCTTTTGTCTTTAAAGCACATGAGGACTATATTCCACAAAAGTAAGCAATTTCCTTCTTTACAAACATAATTTTTTTAAAATTTGAAAGACAGGGAATAGAATGCCTGCTTTGAATTCGTTTTTACTGTTGACAAAATGTACATAATCCGGTTTTCCAGACTATTGAAAGGAACCACTATTATAGAATCGGACTAGGATTCTCACAGGGGAACCCTTGCAAAAATTCCGCATAGGAAAGGCGACATTTCGTTAAAACCAAACGAAATGTCGCCTAATTAAATTTAGATTTACTTGCAGGGTTTGAAATGTTCGTTTTTATCGGCTTCGGTTAATCGGGGCCGCTTCCGTCATTCTGCTAAAAGCGCAATGACTTCAATTTCAATTTTTACGTCTTTCGGCAATCTTGCAACCTCAACAGTTGAACGTGCCGGGGTATGCGTACCGAAGTGCTGTGCGTAAATGTCGTTGACAGCAACAAATTCATTCATGTCTTTGATGAAAACAGTCGCTTTGACCACTTTATCCAAAGATGAGCCTGCTTCTTTCAATACTTCTTTCAAGTTAGCGAACACTTGGTGCGTCTGGTCTTCGATTGTTTCCGCAACGAGTAGACCTTCCGGTGTTAAAGGGATTTGTCCAGAAGTGTAAACCATTCCGTTTACTGTGACTGCTTGTGCATAAGGGCCAATTGCCTTTGGCGCTTTTTCTGTTGCTACATAATTCATATCATTTTCCACCTTCCGCAAAATAGTTTCCTTCTTCTAACTCAATTGTTCGACGCTTCTCATTTACAGCTTGAAGTTTAACTAGGGAGAGATAATTATCGACCAACACTTCTTCTGCATGATCAGACTCTACTAAAACAGCGATGCCTGCCAGCTCACAGCCGAACTCTTCTAGCAGACTCTTCATCCCTAGTATCGTACCTCCCGCCTTCATGAAGTCATCTGTGATAAGGACCTTTAGACCGCTTTGCATACTTCTTTTCGATAAAACCATCGTTTGAATGCGCCTGTTTGAACCCGATACATAATTAATACTCACAGTAGACCCTTCGGTTACTTTGCTATCTCGGCGAACAATAACAACTGGAACATTCAAGTGACGGGCAATTGCGTGGGCAATCGGAATCCCTTTCGTCGCCACCGTCATAATAACATCTATCTCTGTGTCAGCAAACGCTGAAGCAAATACCTTACCTACCCGGTCCATAATCCTTGGATTGCCAAGAAGATCTGTCATGAATAAATAACCACCAGGTAGCAATCGATCAGAATGACCAATTTCACCCATTAGCGTCGATATCACTTCACGAACAGCCGAATCCGACATTTTTGGAATGAATTTCACTCCTCCCGCCGCTCCAGACACCGTTATAAGTTTACCCGTTCCTTTTTCTTCAAACGTTTCTTTTACAATCGTCAAATCCTCACTAATCGAGGATTTTGCCGCTTGGTAACGTTCAGAAAAGAAGGTTAATGGAATTAGTTCATGTGGATATTCCAAGAGGTGGCGAGTCATATCTACAAGTCGCTCGCTTCTTTTCCACTTCATGGTACCATCTCCTAAACCCGAATGTTTTAATGTACATTACCACAATTGTACGTGTTCAATCAAGAAATGTATGTCCACCGACCATTCTTACTGCATAGACTTCCGGACAGAATCCTTTTAACCCATTGTAAATGCGTGGCACTCTCGATTCATGTTTAACAAGGCCAAAAACGGTCGGGCCACTGCCACTCATCAATACCGCATCTGCACCGAACTTTTTCATCTGATCTTTCAACACGACGACTTGAGGATGAAGATTCATCGTAACGGTTTCGAGTACATTCCCAACTGATTTGCACATTTTGTCGTAGTCACCTGTTTTTAATGCGTCCACCATACCAGCTGTGTTTATATGTTCAATTGTAGTCAAGTCCAGATTTCCGTATATATCACCTGTTGATACTGAAATTGCTGGTTTGGCTAAAATGACCCAACATTTCGGTGGAGCGGGCAGAACTTCAATTATTTCGCCTCGCCCTGTAGCAAGTGCTGTTCCTCCGTGAACACAGAAAGAAACATCCGAACCAATTCGAGCCCCTAGCGAAGCAAGCTCTTCAACGCTTAATTTTAAGTTCCATAACCTATTCAAACCACGCAGTGTAGCTGCCGCATCTGAACTTCCGCCTGCAAGCCCAGCAGCTACAGGAATGCTCTTTTCAAGAGTAATCTCAACGCCTCTGGTAATGCCAAATTCGTTTTGTAAGAGTTCTGCAGCCTGATACGCAAAGTTTTTACGATCATTCGGTACGTACCGTTCAGATGCTTTAATTGTAATTTCACCGTTATTCATTGGACGGAGCCAGACCCTGTCTGCTAAATCGACCGTGGTCATTATCATTTCGACTTCATGAAAACCATCTGGCCGTTTATGTAATACATCAAGTGTTAAGTTGATTTTTGCAGGTGCTTTTTCATAAAGCATCCGGCTTCCCCCCATTCCAGCTTGTCTTTGTTCCCTATTTTACCATAGGGTGAAATAATTGCGCTGTGAAATGATAACAATTGGGTAATTCATTTCTCCTTGACGGAAAAAGCAACAAAAAAAGCTGGCCCGGTTGTCTTGACGACCCCGGTTCCAACTCTTCTTTTGTCAGCCTATTAGTGGGATAAAGGGTAATTCATAGCTGCTGTTTCTGTTGTGCTACTCCTCTTTCGGCCATTTCAATCGCTCGTTTCACCATATTACCTGCGTCACGTGATTTGATGCCACCCCAACCTTCCCGCTCAACAACATCGTAAAATCCAAGCTCTTTGGCAATCTCTACCTTTAAGCTCTCAGACATAATACCACGTTTTTTCGCCATTCGGTTTTCCTCCTTTTGGCTGACAAAATTAGTATGGACTAAATCAAATAAAAAACACCTCCACAGGGCATTCATTTCTGAATGGCTGTATAGGTGTTTCTTTACAAAATGTATTAAATCATAAATGCTGTAATCATTTGACTATGAATGCTGTAGGATCTGCACCCTCTAGAATTGTTATTTCAACCGCTTCGGTCAAAATGTCTGCATAGCTGTAAGATACTCTTTCAAACGCATTTTCATCCTGGTCAAGCTCAACTACGAATACTGCACGATATGTTTCTCGCAGGACTCCAGCTCTCTCAATCGTCTTCTTCCGACCACCGTTTGCTTTCAAATGCAAACGTTTACCCAGATGTGAATCCAATGACTTCTTAATGTCCGCTAATGTTTTTGGCACGTCGCTTACACCTCACTAAGTATAAGCATAACACTTAAAAAAGGTTCTGTCAATTAAAAACTCCATTTTAACAATCGCTGAAGTACTTTGTCAATCATTTTATTATGAAAAAGCTTATTTTATTGTGAAAAATGTTCTTTTTTCGTTATTTCTTACGCTTTATGAAGAAATCCTCGTACAAGGCATTGGAAAGACTTGCAAATTCTGCAATTGTCAGTGTTTCCCCTCGCCTGCCTGGATCCATACCTATTTGTTCGAACGCTTTCAATATCTGCTCTTTTTTTAATTTGCCTTCAGGCAATGAAGATTGCAAGTTATTCAAGATCGTTTTTCTCCGTTGGACAAATGAGCCTCTGGATACAACGAACATGAAGTCTTCATCAATCACTTCAGCGGGTGCAGATTCTTTTCTTGTTAAATGTAAAACGGCAGATTCCACGTTTGGTTGTGGCATAAAAACTGTCTTAGGCACAATCATAGCCACTTCCGCATCCATATAATACTGAATAGCGATTGACAGCGAACCGTAAGCTTTCGTCCCTGGAACCGCAGTAATTCGATCCGCTACCTCTTTCTGCATCATGATAACCATTCCCGAGATAGGAACTTTACCAATCAAGAACTTCATGATAATCGGTGTTGTCACATAATAAGGCAAGTTTGCAACAACAACGACATCCTCGTAATCGGCAAAGTGTTCTTTCATCACCTGTAGAAGATCGACCTCCAGAATATCCTGGTGAACAATCGTAACGTTGTTATAAGGAGACAATGTGTCTTCCAAAACCGGTAAAAGACGGCCGTCAATTTCAAATGCCACCACTTTTCCCGCGCTTCTAGCAAGATGCTCAGTCAGTGCACCTATTCCCGGGCCAATTTCAATAACGCCTGTTTTTTCGGTCAGGCCTGCATGAGTTATGATATTTCGTAAAATATTTGGGTCAATCAAGAAATTTTGTCCTAAACTTTTCTTAAGTGCAAAACCGTGTTTAGCAAGAATCTCTTTCGTCCTGACCGGAGTTGCTATATCTTTATTCATTATTTTCTTTCTCCTCCTTGTCTAGAACTTTCAACGTTTCTCCCAATCGTTCATAACCGATTCGGAACATCTCAAGCCGCTTTTTTAATCCTTTCCCATTAACCGGGCCGATTTGTAGCAATTCACTCAAACGTTCACGCCGCCTTTTTGCATCGGGATGGCCAATTAGTCTCGCTTCCATCAAGTCTGCAAACGGGATATCAACAACTGGCTTATCCTCCACTGTATAAACAGAACGCAGCGCTGACCGGATGTCCTCATCGGCTGCATGCTCAATTCCGACACCTGAACCATTTTTAGCTATGGTCAACTTTTTTTCAAGAAATGCATGTTTAACGCCCGGAATCCGTTCTTCGATGATTGCGCGGATTCTTCTGCCCGGAAAGTCGGGATCGGTGAATACGATAACACCTCTTGTTTCCTGCGCATGGCGAATACGTATAAGTGTCAATTCATCGATTGCGGAACCGTTTGTTTCAATCGTATCTGCACCTGTAGCTCGTTTTAAGGCAACTGTATCAGACTTTCCCTCAACAACAACAATTTCTTTAATGTTCACAAAAATCCTCTTTCCCATTGCGTTCTTACCCTAATTCTACTCTGCACACAGGCGTATGTACAGATATGTAGGTGACCAATCATACTTCGGCATAACACAATAATCCGCAGGACTACTTAGAGTCCTGCGGATTGTTATATCAATCGATAATTTTAACTTTCACTTGGCGTCTGCCGAATTTATAAGCATCACTTTTCGTCGCAACATGAAGATCTATCTTTTTGCCCTTGATTGCGCCACCTGTGTCTCCTGCAACCGCGTGTCCATAACCTTCAACCCATACCTTTGAACCGAGCGGGATAACGCTCGGGTCGACTGCAATAACTTTCAAGTTCGGGTTAGCACGTAAATTAATGCCGGTAGCTGTAATGCCTGAACAACCATTACATCCTGCTGTATATGCTGTGGCCGTCACATAAAACTCTTTGCCCCCAGCTGAGGAGTCGTTACGGGAAACTGTTTTGTTAGACGACTTATTTGATGAGGATGTCGCTACGCTTGCAACCATTGCTTTGGAGCCGATTGCAACAATTTTCTTTTGTGATGCTTTAATCGGTTTTTCATCTACTAACTTACGGGAAACTTCTTTTCCATTTTCTTTTACTACTTCAAACTTTCGTGAAACTAATCCTTTCTTTCCTGCCTGGACGATTTTCTCCCGTCCTTTCAGTAAAGTTGGATCGCTGCGTGTTTCAACTACAAAGTTTGCCGGTTCTTCCACTACATCGGTGACCTTTTCCACTCGTACGATTTCCACTATAGAACCCGGCTTTAAGTAACCATCAGCCTTTCCGTTCAGGCGATCGTCTCCATTCAGTTGAATGTTTTCTCTCTTTAAAAAGTCAGCGACCGTAGTCGAAGGTGACTGGACCTTCTTCTCTTTTCCTCCGTCATTCAACGTTACTTCAAACGCTTTTTGAATGACAATGCTGTTATCTTCCCCAAGTTGTTCATGAATCTGGGGTTTTACAACGTCATAATCGGTCAGTTTAATACCGGCTTCAGCTAGTACGTCTTTCACCTTATGATGAGTCGTCCATATGGATGTGATTTCCTGGTCGACATTTATTTTGACTTGTTGCGACTGTTCCCACCTGATCGATAAACCATCTTCGATTGGTGTATTCACTGAGGGTACCACTAAATCATGTTTGGCAACTTTAATATCCTGCTCGGATAAAAGGTTACCTACTGTATGTGCATGTGTCTTGATGTTAAGTTCTTCTCCGTCCACGTCCAACGTGATCGATTTCTTTGTTCCTTCAAAGAGAACAAGTGAAATAACAGTTACGAATAGCGCAAGTGAAACTGCGGTAATAGCTAATCGTTTACCCCTCAATGACTTAAAGAACAGGTTTTTCATCGTGCTTTTTTGCATGAAAAAAACTCCTCCTTCAGTACTCGGCAAATTATAAAGGTAAGTCTACAGAGTGTCAACCCATTTGGACTTAATTCATTGCAAGTTTAAGAAGTTCTCCATATGTAAAGGATGGAAAACTTCCTGTTCGTTTAATCAATCGATGTTAAATACTTTCAAAGCATTTTTTGTAGTCTTTTCTGCAACTTCTATAACTGGAAGTTTTTTCAGCCTCGCAATTTCTTCTGCAACCAAGGTTACCCAAGCTGGTTCGTTCCGCTTTCCACGGTAAGGGTGAGGTGCGAGATAGGGCGCATCCGTTTCTATTAGTAAATGCTCAAGCGGTATTTCGGTAGCAACTTCTTTCGGTGTTTTTGCGTTTTTAAAAGTTACGGGTCCACCTAGCGAAATCATAAAATTCATGTCGATGCATTCTCTTGCTGTTTCGACACTTCCTCCGAAACAATGCATGATTCCGCCCGTTTTTTCCGCTTCCTCTTCTCTCAAGATACGAATAACATCCGCCGTTGCATCCCGGTTGTGGATAATAATGGGAAGACTTACTTTTTGCGCGAGCCGAATCTGCTTCCTGAACACTTCCTGCTGGATATCTTTCGGTGATTTATCCCAATGATAATCTAGACCTGTTTCTCCAATCCCCACCACTTTAGGGTGCGCAGTTAATGATTCTATCCATGCCAAGTCCTCTTCGGTACAATCGATTGCATCTACAGGGTGCCAGCCAACGACCGCGTAGATGAAGGCATGCTGTTCAGTTAGTTCCATTGCCCTTAATATGGTTTTTCGGTCAAATCCAATAACCACCATTTTTTCCACACCAGCCTCAAGGGCTCGTTGAATTACTTCATCTACATCTTCTTCGTACTGGTCTGCATTTAAATGGACATGTGTATCTATATACATCTATTTTCGCCTCACAATGGTTTTATTGTAATTCAAAGAATTATGTTTTTCATCTCACACATTTAACAATACGATTACAAAACGGTTTTATTGCAGTGAAAGGAAAAACGGCGTTTCCAAGAGGGACGCCGCTTTCATTCATTCTTTTTTAGTCTAGAAATTTGGTTTAACTGACTCATAAGTAACCTACAAAAGTTTAACTTAGTTAACTTTAGCACCGTTTTCTAATGAAGGATCTACTGTTGCAAGTTTTAAAGTACCTTCTGATTTTCCTGCCAAAATCATGCCCTGGGATAGTTCCCCACGTAATTTTACAGGTTTCAAATTGGCAACAACGATTACTTTCTCACCAATAAGTGATTCCGGTTCGTAATGTTCCGCGATGCCTGAGACAACTTGCCTTTGTTCATAGCCTAGGTCCAGTTGTAATTTAAGCAGTTTATCCGCTTTCGGGATTTTTTCGCAAGCGGTTACTGTCGCAACGCGTAAATCGATTTTCATGAAATCATCGATTGTAATCTCAGCTTCTACTGTCTCCTCAATTTCAACTTTAACAGCTTCTTCTATAGGGGCAGCTTCAGCGGGAGCCGTGATTGCCATCTGATCGCGAATATAAACGACCTCAACATCTGCATCCAGACGTGGGAAAATCGGTACACCTTTCTCCACAACTTTTGTTCCTGTTGGGATATTAGTAAAGTTACCAAGTGTGTCCCATGCAAGCAGTCCTTCATCCAGACCCAATTGTGAAATAATCTGTTTCGGTGCTTCCGTCATGAACGGTTGCAATAATACAGCGATGTGGCGAAGCGACGTGGCAAGATGTAGCATTACGGATGCCAGTTGGCCTTTATCATCTTCATTTTTCGCTAATACCCACGGAGAGGTCTCATCGATATATTTATTAGTCCGTGATATGAGCGCCCACAAATCACCAAGAACTGTACTGAATTGCATATTCTCCATTGAAGTTTCATATTTCTCGACTGTAATTGTCATGAAATCCGTCAAACTCTTATCGAATTCTGTTGCGACAATGTCTTCTGTTGGAATTTCTCCGTCAAAGTATTTATTAATCATCGAAATGGAGCGATTCAATAAATTCCCGAGATCATTGGCTAGGTCATAATTCGTCCGTTCAACAAAAGATTCGGGTGAGAATACACCGTCTTGACCAAATGGTAGCTCGCGAAGTAAGAAATAACGTGTCGCATCCAGTCCATAACGTTCAACTAGCATTTCAGGATAGACGACGTTCCCTTTGGATTTCGACATTTTTCCATCTTTCATCATGATGAAGCCATGTGCAAATACTTTTTTTGGTAAAGGCAAATCAAGTGCCATGCAAAAAATCGGCCAATAAATCGTATGGAAACGGACAATGTCTTTTCCGACGACATGGACGTCTGCCGGCCAGTATTTATTAAATAATGAATCGTCTTTGGTCTGATAACCGAGTGCGTTAATGTAGTTTGTCAGTGCATCGACCCACACATAAATGACATGTTTCGGGTCTTTCGGAACTTTTATGCCCCAGTCAAACGACATACGGGAAACAGAGAGGTCTTCAAGGCCAGGTTTAATAAAGTTATTAATCATTTCATTCTTCCGAGATTCGGGTTCGATAAACTTCGGATTGTCTTCGTAATACTTCAATAGTCTGTCTGCATATTTCTTCATATTAAAGAAGTACGATTCCTCTTTTACTTTTTGGACTGGACGTCCGCAGTCAGGACAATTTCCATCTTCAAGCTGTCCTTCCGTAAAATACGTTTCACAAGGTAGGCAATACCATCCTTCATACTCACCTTTATATATGTCACCATTATCGAGAAATGTCTTAAAAATCTTTTCAACGCCTTCTTTGTGACGTTCTTCTGTCGTGCGAATGAAATCGTCATAGGAAATGTCCATAATGCTCCAGACTTTTTTCGCTATTTCAGCGATACCATCAACGTATTCTTGGGGCGGTAATCCGGCCTCATCAGCTTTTTCCTGTATCTTTTGGCCGTGTTCATCCATTCCAGTCAAGAAATGGACATCAAATCCGCGTAGACGTTTATAACGTGCCATCGCATCAGAAGCCACAGTTGTATAAGCGGTACCAATGTGGAATTTACCACTCGGATAATAAATAGGTGTTGTAATATAAAATGTCTTATTCAAATCAGCCAAGACTATTCCTCCAGTGTGTAAGTATATATTCTCTATTCTATCGAAAGGATCCCATCGACACAATGAAATAACCCGGCAACAGCCGCTTTCATTATATTTCACATGTATTGGTGTATAAACCGAGCGACGGATTCTTTTCAGAGGTAACAAGTGGTTTAAGACTGACGAAAGGCATGTCTGCGCTCCAAAGCAATCCAAAGAATTTCTTTAATTCAACATATCTCTTTGAAATTTTCATGTCTAAAATATGTTCTTTACAAGAAACTACTATTTTTCTCATAGTTTCTAATAAGATGTATTGACGTAAATTGGAAGATTTGGTATGATGGAAAACAGCAAGCGAATTATGTCGAATTTTGACGAAAATAATTGTTTTGAAAGGAGTTTAGCTATGAAATCCACTGGTATTGTAAGAAAGGTCGATGAACTCGGACGAGTTGTTATTCCGATTGAGCTACGTCGTACACTTGGTATCGCACAAAAAGACGCTTTGGAAATTTATGTTGATGAAGATAAAATCATCTTGAAGAAATATATGCCGAACATGACATGCTCCATTACGGGCGATGTGTCTGACGACAATTTAAGTTTGATTGATGGTAAATTGATTTTGAGCCCAGAAGGCGCAAAACAACTAATCAAAGAAATTGAAGAAAGCTTACAAAAATAATCATTAACCATCATTGTCCAGAACGGTTATCCGTTTCGGACTTTTTTTCTAATATTTTCATACTCTTTTACTTCAATCAATTTCGACATGAAACTCTTTATAAACATCCCGACGGCTTAATCCGCGTTCATTTGCCACTTCCCTGATTGCCTCTTTTGAACGAAGTCCTTTTTGTTCTATTAATTCGGTTACATGTGCATGGATATCCAAGTCATGCCACCACGCTTGTTGTTCTTCAACAATTACCCCATCACTGCCTTCAATGACTATACAGAACTCGCCTCGTATTTCATTCGATTCTGCCCATATTACAGCCTCTTCAAGCGTACCGCGAAGAAATTCTTCAAAACGCTTTGTTAGTTCCCTTGCCAGAACAACTGAACGTTGTCCACCAAAGCTATCTTGTAGCGCACGTAAACTTTCCTTCAACCTGTGAGGAGCCTCATACAAAATAACTGTTTCTTCCCGCTGCTTTAAATGATCTAATTGAATCGTCCGCGCTTTTTTCTGGCGCGATAAAAAACCGTAAAACAGAAAGGGCTGCGGTACCAATCCCGATGCCACCAACGCGCTGATTGCCGCATTTGCGCCAGGAACAGGTACTACATCATAGCCTGCACCAATCGCTTTAGACACAATATCCGCGCCCGGATCAGAAATACAAGGCATACCAGCATCACTGACAAGTGCTACTGACTTTCCGTCTTCCAATAGTGTCAAAATCTTTTCTCCACCAAATTCTATATTATGTTCATGATAGCTTATAAGAGGCGTTTTAATTTCAAAGTGATTACACAACCTGATCGTATTTCGCGTATCTTCTGCTGCAATCGTATCGACATCATTCAATATACGAATTGCACGATATGTCATGTCTTCCAGATTGCCAATTGGTGTCCCGACCAAAAATAGTTTTCCGCCGCCCAGCTCAGCACTTTTTTGTGACTTCATCGACATTACGCCTCTTTCCAATATAATTTTCTTTGGCATCTCTTTTCAGTTGTTTGAACTGATATTCCGCCTGCATTGCTTCACGTTTTGTTTCAAAGCTTTCATGATAAATACAGCGGACAGGTTTTTTTGCACGGGTATACTTCGCGCCTTTTCCTTCATTATGTACACGAACCCGTTTTTCTAAATCATTCGTATAACCGGCGTAATAAGAGCCATCGTTGCATTCTAAAACATAAAAAAGATGCTCACTCGTTTTTTCCATAAAGGAGGCGCCTCACTTCTTCCGTGTATTCATTGTCAGCACCGTATACATAGAGGGGCGGCAGTATCTTCAAGTCGGGTTTGCCGTCTTTTATCCCCTCAATTAATAATGTATTCGCTTCTTTGCCCTCTTTGGGATAAACGAATTGAATCCGCTTTGGTTCCAAACGATTGGCACGCATTGCAGTGACTATATCGAGTAAGCGCCCGGGACGATGAACAAATGCTGCTTTTCCACCCTGTTTTAACAATTCACTCGCTGATTGGATAGCTTGGTCAAGTTTCAAATGGATTTCATGTCTGGCAATCGCCAGATGCTCGGATAAGTTCCTTTCGCTGGCTTCATTTGAAGGGAAATACGGGGGATTACAAGTCACTGTGTCGTACTTTTCAGAACCTATTTTTGCTGCGATTCCGATAACGTTGTCATTAACGATTCGAATTCTACTTTCTAACCCATTGTATCTTACACTTCTTTGAGCCATTCCCGCCAAACGTTCCTGCAATTCAACGGCAATAATGTCAGCGTTTGTTCTTGCACTTAAAAACAATGGAATTGCTCCATTACCAGCACATAAGTCTACAATTTTTCCAGCACGTATCGGAACATATGCAAATCTTGCAAGCAGTACTGCGTCCAGGGAAAATGAGAATACGGACGGGCTTTGAATTATCCGTAAATTTTCAGCCAATAAATAATCAAGCCGCTCATCATCTTGTAAAAATTCATCCATAATAATTTCCCCCATTTTAAAAAATCCGTAAAGTGCCTAGCGTACAAACAATAAAAGAAAAGCCGACGCCTACATTATAATAGGATCGGCTCATTTCATACGTTTTGTTTATTTAGAAAGGAGAGACAGAACAGACAGTCTTCCCCTTTACGACTACCTCCGTAATGGACATTGCAGACGTGGAACCCTTCGTTATACAGGCGTGCCAAATTATCGACACCTTCGCCAACATCTATCGTATTCGGTTTTTTCCGGTGCTTGCGCGTATTGATAATTTCTTCTGTTTGTTCATTCATTTGTTTATCCATTTCTTCAAGCCGCTTGCGCAAATGATGGTTTTCGAGTTGAAGCGAATGGTTCTCTTCCGTCATCTGCGCGACGAATCCAATCAATTCGCGGAATTGCTTTTGCATAGATTCGAGTTCTTGCTCAAATTCCATAACCCTATCCAGAAAGTTCCTTTCTTTCAACTATCCCACCCCATTATTTCATCAATTGAGCTATATTTTTTTGTTGCTCTACTATCTCTTCCAATGTATATTCTAGAACCAAGTCCTGGTCTGTCATACTTACTTGAAGAAGACGTTCAAGTAAATTCAGTCCAACAACTTTCCCTGGTCCCTCTGCTGTTTGGACACGTGTACCAATGTCCGGCATCAGTGCTTTTGCCTCTTCGTAATCATCATTCTCATATTTCAAGCAACACATAAGTCGCCCACATAAGCCTGAAATTTTCGATGGATTAAGTGATAAATTCTGATCCTTAGCCATTTTTATAGAAACCGGCTCAAAATCACCAAGGAATGTCGAACAACACAGCATCCGACCACAAGGACCAATACCCCCAAGCATCTTCGCTTCATCGCGTACGCCTATCTGACGTAGTTCAATACGCGTGCGGAAAATCGAAGCAAGGTCTTTAACAAGGTTTCGGAAATCTACACGGCCTTCTGCTGTAAAATAGAAGACAATTTTGTTTCGATCGAATGTATACTCGACATCAACTAACTTCATTTCCAACTTATGTTCAACGATCTTTTCTACACCTGTGCTAAAAGCCCTCTCAGCTTCGAGTAGATTCTCCTCCACTTTTTCGAGGTCCTCGGTTTGTGCGGGACGAATAATTTTTTTTAGTGGCAAGACCACATCATTTTCACCGACTTCTCTTACTACACCTGTAACTTTACCGTATTCGATTCCTCGCGCGGTTTCAACAATGACATAGTCCCCTTCATCGAAAGCGTAATCGAGTGGATCGAAATAATATATTTTACCCGCTTTTTTAAAACGGACTCCTACAACTTTATACAACAAGTAACCCCTCCTGCATGCTGAGCACCAATTGTTCCATTAAAAGCGTGCGATTCATATTGCCGTGTAATTGCTTTTTGGCTCGCAATATTGCCTCCATGTTAGCAGACAAACGGCTATATGTCATCTTCATCGAAAGACCTTTAATAAGTTCTTGCTGATCAGGAAATGCTGCTGTTGACTGCAATCCTGCTTTAGAAGCGACTACATCTCTATATGCATAGAGAAGCAAGTCGAGTCCGCTTTCAGTATCTTCCTTCTCTTTGATTAAAGGGACCCATTCTGATTGGATGAACAATAACGCTTCATGGACATGTCGATCCGATGCTTCAACCAATTTTACCACTGTTTTTCGTATGTGTGCAAATTGATCATCGCCTGCTAGCCGAAATGCTTCTTCCTGATTGGCTGTTACCATCGAAACCGTCGCCGCCATTGATGGAGTAATTCCCTTTTCAACAAGCTGACCAATCATTATTTCTCTAGAAGGTGGTAAAAAAGATACGCGTTGACACCGCGATTGGATCGTAGACAAAATCGATTGATACGAATCGGTTAGTAAAATTGCCGTTACATCGCCTTCAGGTTCTTCAAGAAACTTAAGAAGCGTATTCGCTGCAGCAACATTCATCCGATCTGCCCTACTAATTATATATATTTTCTTGCCTGCTTCATAACCCTTTTTCGTCATACTGAAAACAAGATCGGACATCTGATCTTTTTTGATATCTTGTCCGTCTGGTCGGATGAGCGTTACGTTGGGATGATTGCTGGATGAAACACGACGGCAGGAATGGCATGTTTCACATGGAACAGATTTTTCGGGGTTAATACAAAGGAGCAGTTTGGCAAAAAAAATGGCTGCAGCTTCTTTCCCAGTTCCACGCTCGCCATCAAACATGTACGCATGTCCAATCCGTGCATTTTTATGTGAAGAACTTAAGCGTTGAATTACTATTTTCTGTTCCCGCACCAGCCGGTCAGTACCTTCTTCTGTCATGTTAACCACACCTCCCCCGTGTTCAAAAAAAACCGTGTTTCTAAGCGATAGAAAGCACGGGATTACATGTATAGATTAATAAGAAGCCCTTTGATTTCTCCTATTTTGGCTAATAAATCAACGGATGTTTTTTCTTCGTCCAATAAATCATTTGCCAGTTCAATTAATCGGTCGTCAATCGTTTCAACAAGTTTTAATCGGCGCCCTTCACCGAACTGATTCCATGAGTGGGACTGTTTAAGCCCCATTCCAGATTCAACGGCTTCTTTTAAAAAGCGCTTGATGAGCATTTTGAATTTGGCCATATCACGCAAGTTTCGTGAACGGGCAATTCGGTCCCCGGCCGATGAAATATCTCCGAGCAGCCTAGTAATTTGCTCACCTTGAAGACGCTGTTCCTGTTTAACAACCATCTGACCAAAACGTGTTCCGCCTTGTGACGCCTGCAAGGGATCATTTCGCGTCTTATCAAGTCCAGCTCTATAATCACCATTGACTTTCATTTCGGCTCACCTCTGTCCATCAAAAATGATGGAAATGTTCGATTGGAAGGACAAATACCGTCGCGCCACCAACTTCAACTTCAACTGGATATGGAATATATGAATCAGCATTTCCGCCCATTGGCGAAACAGGTGCTACCATTTGATCGCGTGAACGGCAATTTTCCCGAATAAGTTCTAGTGCCTTCGGAACAAGGGTTTCGTCGGTCCCGATTAGGAACGTCGTATTTCCAGATCTAAGAAATCCTCCCGTACTGGCTAATTTCGTTGCCCGGAAGTCTCCTTTGGTTAAAGCCGTAGATAATCGGTTACTATCCTGATCTTGTACAACTGCTACAATCAATTTCACGATAATCTCCCCTTTTCCGCTTTCCAACCATTATATCATGAATCAGACTTTTTAATGAGTTGGGCGCATACGATTTTCCAAATATTTTCCGTTACCTGCTCTTGAGAGAGCGAAGCATCTGTAACTTTTATTCGTTCTGGATACCGCCGAATAAGTTCTAGATACCCCTCGTAAACCAGCTCATGGAAATGCAGACTCTCTTTATCCAATCGATTCTCTTCGCGCATTTCGTTTGCTGCAATTCTCGCAAGTCCTGCTTCTGGATTAATATCGAAGAACAATGTCAAGTCAGGCATTGTGTCACCTATAGCGAACTCGTTAATAGATAGAACCTCATCGATTCCAAGTCCGCGGGCATGCCCCTGATAGGCTAATGAGCTATCGACAAAACGATCGCACAAGACAATTGTTCCTTCCCTGAGTGCCGGAACAACCTTTTCAACGAGATGCTGCCTTCTAGCGGCCGCATAAAGAAGCGCTTCCGTTTTGGCATCCATTTCCTGATGATCGTTATCCAGAATAATCTCACGGACTTTTTCCGCAATTCTTATTCCGCCAGGTTCACGTGTCAAGATAACCTGTTTCCCTTCATTCTTCAAGCGTTCATATACCTCTTTAATAACAGTTGTCTTACCGGCCCCTTCAGGACCTTCAAACGAAATGAATTGACCTTCCAGTATCATATTATTCCTCCGCTCTATTCTTTACCACAATTATCTGTTTTTCAACAATTTGAATGGATCCCTGGAACTTTGCCCCCATTTGTAGTAGTTTGTCCAGTGATTGGATATGCGCTTCACTTACAGTTTCCCCACGGATCAAGAGGGGTATACCAGGCGGATATGGAGTAATCGACTCCGCCGCAACACGATTCACTGACTCTTTGTAAGGAATCCATTCTACTTCCATATGAGCCATTTCATCAGACGTATAAGCTAGGCAAGTCAACTCTTCTTCGTACAGGGCTAGATCTTCTATCCCCTCAGTATTTTCTGTTGCAGGCAGACCCACAACCGCAGTCTTGATCCTGTTGCAAGTTTCAGCAAAGGGATAAAATAGTTCTGATTTCAATAGTGGTAAAACAAATAACACCTGATAAGGGTCTGCCAGTTCCCCGAATATCCCTACCGCTTCCAGCCGCTTCTGCAGATCAAAGCCTGAACAACCCTCTATTCGTAAAATAAGTTTTAAGGGATCATCCGTTTTAATCGTTAGAAGTCGCGGAATGAGATTGAGTTGTTTGATAAAAATCTCACGCCGTTCCATGAACTTATCTTTATCTTCTTTACTAAAGGATTCCGCGAAAGCGCGGGCATCATCAAGTGAAGCCATTAGTAAATAAGAGGGACTGCTAGATTGTAACATCCCTAAATAAGAAGCAACTTTCTCCGAAGATATATAATTAGTGCGCATATGTAGAAATGAGGCCATCGTCATAGCCGGTAACGTCTTATGTGCTGATTGCACGACTATATCCGCTCCCATCTCCAATGCCGAACGCGGGAACGGTTCACCTACGACAAAGTGTGCTCCGTGTGCCTCGTCCACCAATACAGGCACTCCATTCATATGACAAAGTCTGATTGTTTCTTCCAGCTCTAAACCTGTTATGCCGTAATAGGTGGGGTAAGTCAGAATAACAGCTACTGCCTCGGGAAACGCCTGGAGCGCCTCGTTAACTTGCGCAGACGTCACAGTTCCAGCTGTCTTGGTTGCTTCATCCCAAGCTGGAGATACAAACACAGGTCGGGCCCCCGTCAACTCAATAGCATGGAAAATCGACTTATGCGCGTTACGCTGAACGATAACAGTATCTCCTGCACGGCAAGTTGCATAAACCATTGCCAGATTTCCTACGGTTGTGCCATTCACCAAAAAAAAACTACGGTCGGAACCGTACAACGAAGCCAGCTTCTGCTGCGCCTTTTCAATAACACCATTCGGTTCATGGAGATCATCAAGTCCCTTTAACTCAGTGAAGTCATATTGGAGTGCTCCCTGCAGTTCGGAAGGTAATCCAGAAAGCATTCCATTCTTGTGTCCCGGTACGTGAAATGAAATCGGATTTGCATCTTTAAATTTGGTTATTGCCTCAACAAGTGGACGTTCAGAACTTTTCAATACAATTTCCACTCCCTTTTCTTCCTTCTATTATATACGACTATAGATAGGTAAGAGTATCAATAAATCCTGTTAATACCGCTTCGACGCTTTGTGGATGCTTCCCCAAAGCACCAAACAATCTAAAATCCAAACTCCCAATTGTAACTCCCTCAAAAATGGACGCCTCAGCGCCAAGCCATTTACATTTTTATGTATGCCATCAATATAACCCTTCGGTTAAAATCTATATAAACATAAAAAAAGCCATTACCCGAAGGCAATGACTTTACTTTGAGACCGGCGACGTCCTACTCTCACAGGGG
>NZ_JBYHFP010000023.1:0-52092 GCF_057669885.1 Sporosarcina sp. Y1011
GCCCTGAGACTGGATGCGAAGCGCTAATCCAGGCTCATGGCGAAAGGCATCCCCAAAGCGCAAAGCGGTCTACAATGTACACTCTGAATCACAACTCCTTCATTAATGTTGGCTATTAGCCCTTTGGCTGAGATAATACAACAACTCCATAAAGAGTGCGGTTAGAATCCCCATAAGCATCCCGTTTGAGAGGATTGGTCGCGCCAGTAGTGGAATTGTTGTAAAAACGGTTGCGGGGAGTGACATGATTGACAGTCCCAGTAACGCAGGAATTGCAATGCGGTAGACGGTTTTCGGCTCAAATGTCAGGCCCTCGATATTACGGATTGCTGAACGGAACAGCTGGATATAGGCTACAAAGAGCACTGTATTTCCGACACTTTGTGGAATGGTTGAAAAAAATGTACTAAGCATTGGATTCATCCCCAGAAGAATGAATAGAGCAGAACCTATAAAAAATGGTGCCTTGTCACGGATTCCTGACGACTGTAAAAAACCTAATGAAGACGTATAGGGTGCATAAGGAACGAGTCCAAGAACACCTGAAGCAGTTGAAAACAGTCCTGTTAGTAGGAAAGAGGACCGATATTGTTTTGGCGTCGTTTCTTTTTCGAAAATATCTTCTGCCCCTTTTAATGTGGCTATTGTATTTGTTGTGTTTAATAGTCCAGTGATAATAACAGTAATCACTATGCCCCATTCGAACGTAGTGGGGGAACCCCATGGAAACCAAGTGAGGAAAGGTGTCGTGTTAATTGTTTCTGTGGCCTCCACTGGAAATAGAATAACAGCACCAATCCAACCGACCGACATCCCAATGAGAAGGTTCAAACTGCTGATGATCCCTTTTCCTAATACATGAATCAGAATCGTAAGTGTAGCGAGGAGAAACGAAAAAACTGCAACTTTTACATCGATAGAGTCTCCTGTATTTAGACCAATCATTCCTTTTAAGAAAACAGTAATAAGCTGATTGGCTAACAACAGAAGGAAAACAAACATCACTACAGGTGTAAACCATTTTTTTAGGACTTCCCCGATGCCGAGCATTCCAAGAAGGGCAATGATTACACCAGAAATCATGACTCCAATTGCAATACTACCGCCAACCGTTGTAAGTTCTAGATTCATTGTACTAGCGGTTGCAGCCAGACTTAAAATGACGCCCCACCAAAGACCCGATTGGCCCTCCATTATTGCTAAGCGATGCCCGAAGAGTCCCTGCAGAAGACAGGCTACTCCTGTAAAAATGAAAGAACGCTGAATAGCTGATACAATTTCAACAGACTCCAGCTGAAAAGCACTGCCAACTGAGATTGGAATGACCACCGTATTAGCGAACATAAAGAAAAGCCATTGAAATCCAGCTAACACAGTGACAGACATTCGTAATTGTTTTGTGTCCAATTTACCCACCGCTCCTTAACAAGAAAACGTCTTCTATTCTAATACCTAAATTTTAAGACGCATAGATAAAGGCGAGTATACCATTACCAGTTAACTAATAATACAGTTAGTTGAACCGAGAAAGAGAATTCAATCAACAGTACCATTACCTTGACTGGTATTGATAAAAACGTTAAAACAGAACTATACCGTTTTTATCGAAAATGCGACTATGTTAATAACAATGCGTAAATCATAATACCAGGCCAAGTTTGTTTAACGAAAAAAGGTTGAGTGCTTGTGAAAATATGCTGAATAAACAATGAAAACAAAGACTTTTAAAGTTATCAGGGTTATTTTCTTATGTTTTGTTACAATGTATGTAAACAGGCGGGAGGACTTCTTATGTATGATAAAAAATGCGATCGATCGCTACGTATTAATACCGTTGGCACCCGGGAATGGTTGCATCAGTCCTCTCATTATAACCGATACGAAGCGACACCTTATGATGCCTTGGATCAGTTTTTTCAAGTCTATGAACTGACGAAATCGGATAGCGTTGTAGATTTTGGATGTGGCAAAGGCAGACTGCCTTTTTACATACATAATCGATTTGATGTTTCAGTGACGGGGATTGAAATGAGTGGGCAGCTGTATACAGAAGCGCTTGAAAATCAGGCGAGTTACATGAAAAAGGTTAAGCGGACAAATGCATCTATCTATTTTGAACGCTGTCTAGCAGAGGAGTACGAGGTCGACGCGGGAGATAATCGGTTTTATTTCTTCAATCCATTTTCGATTCAAATCTTCATGAAAGTCGTTGATAATATTCTTCTTTCTGTCGAAAAGAATCAGCGGTCTGTAGATATCATCCTTTATTATCCCACTAGTGATTATATTGAATTCCTTGAAAATAATACTCCCTTTGAACTCATTAAGGGAGTAAAAGTATCCGGTATGCGCGAGAAAGATCCCAATGAACTTTTTCTGGTGTTGCGTTTCGGGACAGACAAATGAAAGAAAACCCGCATTCATAGCAGTTGAATGCGGGTTTTCTTGTCATCAATCAGATTATTTCATTGGATTTAAATTCGACATCGTGAATAGGGTAGTGACTTGCTCCTTGAGCAGCGGCCTGTAATAATAGTAGCCTTGTACTTCATCGCAATCCAAGTCTTTTAAAAAACGTGCTTGTTCCTCCGTTTCAACGCCTTCTGCAATAACTTTTAAATTCAAGTTTTTTGCCAGACTGATGATGGTTTTTACAATGGCTCTGTTGCTTGTACTCGTACCTTGTACAAATACCTGATCAATTTTCAAATGGGTAATCGGAAAATTACTAATATAACTAAGTGATGAGAATCCCGTCCCGAAATCATCGATGCTGATATTGATGCCGATTTTTCTAAGCTGATAGAGCGTTTTCTGACAGTTCAGAGCGTCTGATGTCATACTTTCTGTTATTTCCAAGTTTAGATAGTGCGGCTGTAGCCCTGTTTGGACAAGTGTTTCTTCTACTTGCTTGGCAAAATTGGTTTGCATGAACTGGATAAATGAAACATTGACACTGATCTGTAACTTCGGGAAATCAGTTTCTTGCCACTTCTTAGTCTGTGCACACGCTGTTTCGAGCACCCATTGGCCGATTGGGACAATCAAACCAGTCTCTTCTGCAATCGGAATAAAGTCAGCGGGTGAAATAATGCCTTTCGATGGATGATGCCACCGGATAAGAGCTTCCAATCCGGTTATTTCACCTGTGTTGATATCGATTTGCGGTTGATAATAGAGCAGGAACTGATTTCTTTTTAGTGCATGTCGTAGTTCCATCTCCAGTGTCATTTTTTCGACTATGTCACGATGTAAGTCCTCCGTGAAAAATTGATAATTATTTTTCCCTTTTTCTTTTGCAAGGTACATTGCTGAATCAGCATTTCTAGTTAAGGACTCATAATCATGTCCATCTTTCGGAAAAGTACTGATGCCGATGCTTGAAGTGACATACAGTTCAATGTTCTCAAGAGTCAGCGGGTGTGTTAGTTCATCCACGATTCGTGCTGCTATCGTATCCGCTTCCGATTGCTGGCAGGAAGGAAGTAAAATGATATACTCATCTCCGCCATGGCGTGCTACAAAGTCATTTTTTCGAACAGATTTCAGTAATCTTTGTCCTACGGCTATTAGCAGTTGATCTCCGATTGGATGACCCATAGAGTCATTCACATTCTTAAAGCGGTCAAGGTCGATAAACATAATTGTGAATTGGGTATTTTCTTTCTGGGCTTGCGTAATCTCTTCATTCACTTTTTTTTGAAAAAGTCTCCTGTTTGGCAAACCCGTCAGATGATCATAAAATGCCATATGTTCAACAAGTTTTTCTGCTTCTTTACGTTCGGAAATATCAGTGGCAGTACCTACCACTTCAACGACCTTCTCGTCTACAGAAATCGGTGACAAATAAACTAGAAAAGTATAGCCATAGAGAAGCAATTCAAATTGAACAGCTTTACCTTCCATCCCTCTCGTTAGATCACGGACTATCTGAGCAAGTTCCTTTTTTGAAAAAGAAGATTCCACTTTGCGCAAATTGATTTTTTCCACAGTAATGCCGAGCTCTTGTGCAATCTTACCCTCCATAAGTGTGAATAGGATTTTGCCTTTGTCATCGTATGTATACTTGAAAATTGCATTTTGTAGGTTTTTTACAGTCTGGCGGAAATCATTTTTTAAAGCAATTTCAAGTGATTGCTCCGCTTCTTTTCTAGCAGTGATATCTGATCGGATGGCGATGTATTGATAAGGTACTCCTTTATTATTAAGAAGGGGGACAATTGTGGTGTTCACCCAATAGCTTTTTCCATCTTTTGATCGGTTTTTCACATCACCTGTCCAAATCTTTCCCTTTCCGATTGTCTGCCACATTTCTTTGAAGAAGCTTTTAGGGTGATGACCTGAGTTAACGATGCGGTGAGTTTGTCCAATTAGTTCTTCAAGTGGATACTGAGACAGTTCACAAAATTTATCATTTGCATAAGTGATCAACCCTTTTCGATCAGTGATGGCAACAATGGTAGATTGATTGAGTGCATTTTCGATATTATGAAAGTCTAACAGTGCTTTTTTATAATTATTATCCATCAGTACTTTGCTTGTAATGTCAATATCGAAAGAAATATACTGTATGATTTGGTCATTATCGCCAAGAACAGGGACGATGGTTGCTTGGATCCAGAATGGAGTTCCGTCTTTGGCGTGACTCTTTATTTTTTGATGTGATACTTTATGGTTCATTACTTCATTTTTTATTTCGATAAGGGTAGTCTCATCGGAGTAGTCGCTATTGAGAAATCCATATGTTTTCCCAATTAACTCTTCGGCCTGGTATTTTGTGATATCGCAAAAAATTTGATTCACATAAGTGATAAATCCGTTAGCATCTATAATTGAAACAGCAAAATTCTCCTCTAGTAGCAGAGAAACAGATGAGAGATTTTGAATTCTTGATAACATTATGTAATAGTTCCTTCCCATCCGTCATTTATTTTAATCAGCATTTTTAAGTGTGAAAGAATAGTCGTTCTCCACATAATTTTGATAATTATACAAGCTTTTCTATCATCTATCTATTAGGCATAACCCTATACTATTTCAATACTTTTACATTATAAACAATGCATGGCATTCTCCGCTTCATCCCACGGGACAGGATAGCCTTTCCCTTTCGCACAGAAAATAGAGGTGGATGAGTATTCGGGATCCGCCTCTTTATTATAACCAATTTCATCAATGATGTGTTTCTCATTATGACATTCATCATAGCCACCGAATAACAGACTTAATGTCCCTTTTCCATGCGTAAAAGAAGCTAAGGTGGTGCTGTAATTCATGAAAGTAGCGACGGGAACTCGTCCCTTCACAATCACCAATCCGTGTGTGGTTTCGGGTGGGTCAAAGCTGCCGGATGCCTGTTGAATATCTGACAATACGCGTCCCATATGATTCAGATCCACTTTTAGTCTGAAATTGTAATAAGGTTCCAGAAGCCTATTCTTGGCTTTCTCCAAGCCTTGCCGCAATGCACGGAAGGTCGCCTCTCTAAAATCGCCGCCAGACGTGTGCTCATTATGTCCACGTCCCGTCAGTAAGGTTAGTTTCACATCAGTGAGGGGAGAACCCGTTAGTAAGCCGTTATGATCCCGCTCGAATAAATGGCTACGTACTAAGTTTTGATGGCCAATCGAGAGGTCGTTGGCATGGCATACATTTTCAAATTGAATACCACTATTTCTTGCTCCTGGTTCAATTAAAAGATGTACTTCAGCGTAATGCTTCAAAGGTTCGAAATGGCCGTACCCTGTAACGATTGTTTCAATGGTTTCCTTATATAGTATTTTTGGATTTCCAAAAGAAACGTCAATGGAAAAACGTTCTTTGACAATTTGCTGAAGGACTTCGAGCTGGATGGTGCCCATGACATGGACGTGGATTTCTTGAAAGTGTTCGTCCCAAGTTACGGCTAGAGAAGGGTCTTCCGCATCCAATAAGTTGAAGCATTGTAGTACTTCTTTGACGTGGATGGAAGGATTGAAAATAACTTTCGATTTGAGGGTCGGAATCATATCGTATATCGATTTTTCTGCAAGCGTACCTATGCCGTCACCGATAGATGCCTGCGTCAATCCTGTAACGGCAAATAGTTCACCCGCATGAATCTGCTCAATTGTCTTAAACGTATTGCCATTATAGATACGAATTTGTGTTACTTTTTCGGTGGTATCACCATAGTTCACTACATCCCTAACACTTAGCGTGCCACTCAGGGATTTCAGGTATGTGACTCGATTGCCATTTATATCATGACGGATTTTATAAACGCGTGCAGCGAATTCACTGTCATCGTTGTAAGAAGTAGTGGTCAATAAATCGAGTTTCCTCCAAAAATCAAGAATACCGATGTCTTTTAGTGCTGAACCGCTGGAAACTGCAAAGACGCTGTTTTCTTTAATCATCGTTTGTAGCGTTTCAAGCCATAAGCTCAAATCATAACCGGAATTCATGTAGGTTTCCAGCAATTCTTCATCCCGCTCCGCTACAAATTCGATGAGTTCTTCTTGCATGATTCCTTCATTAAAAGAAGTCGTGAGATCACAAATGTCTTCCGATAGATTGGTCCGTATTTCATCTATGATGTTGTCGACGTTCGTTCCTTCACGATCGGTTTTATTGATGAAGAAAAATGTTGGGACTTGATGTTTTCGAAGCAGCTGCCACACAGTATCAGTATGGCCTTCCACGCCGTCGCTCGCGCTAATGATAATTATGGCGTAATCCATTACTTGAATGGCACGTTCCATCTCGGGAGAAAAGTCGACATGTCCGGGCGTATCGATAATCGTATACATGGAACCATTATAGGAGATAGATGCCTGATCTGCGAAAACAGTGATTCCTCTCTCTTTTTCAATGGCATGGTTATCGAGGAAGGCATCTTTGTGGTCCACGCGCCCTCTTTGTTTAATGTGATTTGTATGATAAAGCAGTTGTTCAGAAAAAGTTGTTTTTCCTGCGTCAACGTGTGCAAGTATACCGATTGTTTTATACATGATGTCGCTCCTGTCCGTTTCTTGCCTTTACCAGAAGTATAGCAAATCTGAATTGGGCGAATGACCTTAAAGAGGTGGTATACTGTAACTACAAATTTAGTGTGAAGGAGGAATCAGTTTATGAAATATTCAAAAGCGAAAATGGAGAAGCTTGTGAAGAATGATCCAGAGCTGTCAAAACGTCTGAAACAGATAATGGCAGAACTTGACTTGGAGAAAAGTTTCGCGTTGAAAGCGTTGTATCATGCAGATGTAAAAGACGGTGGCAATCATCAAAGAAATTATCAAGAGCTATAATGAGTTTAAAGCGTGTAGAGCGAAATATGGCTCTGGACGCTTTTTTAATTAAAGGATAATAAAACAGCTGATTTTCACTGGACTATTTCCGGCCCGCTTTCGGCGAATTAATCACGACAGTTTTACCGAGGGGCAGGTGTGGCTAGAAGTGACTGCGTCTCTTCTAGCCACACACTTTTCGGTTTTACTGTTGTGATTATTAGCCTGTCGCGTTCCTACAATATCTAAGTGAAAAATGCAGTTATTTTGGAAGAAAAGAATAGACAACTATCTATAAAGAGTGTAAGTGCCCGAAGATGCAATTTCGGGCACTCTAGCACGTTGTACTTTGTATTCCCTACTTATTAAGACATCTCGATAATGGTATAGAAGTCGCTCAATTCAAGCAATCCTACACGTAGTGCCAAGTGTGTGATCAAGTTATCTTTGTTCGATCAATAGGCATGATCATGTGATGAACAATTCAGTAGTTATTTTTAAATCCCTTTAATTTAGGTACGGTTAAATGATCTAGTTGAAAACAAAGGACATTTATACCTCTTAATAGAATACTAGTACAGAATAGACGGGCACAATAACTTAGTTCGTATCACATTTAAAAACAAAAAATATGAAGTAGGTGTGACAAATGGATTTTCAGCAATCATTAGATTCAATTAATTATTTTGCAGTGTTAGTAGCGGCGTTATCTGCGTTCATCATAGGTGGCCTGTGGTATTCTTTTTTGTTTGCAAAAGCTTGGATGGTTGAAAATAACTTTAATGAAGAAATGTTGAAGAATGGCAATATGGCAAAGGTTTTTGGAGGATCATTTATTTTTTCTTTAATCATATCATTTGTGTTGGCGTTGTTTTTAGGACCTGATAGTGACGCATTAATTGGCGCATTTACAGGGTTGATGATAGGGCTTTTTTGGGTTGCAACTGCAATGGGTATCACGTATTTGTTTGAAAGAAAGTCAATGAAACTGTTTTTCATTAATGCAGGATACCATGTTGTCACATTTACAATAATAGGCTTAATACTAGGCATGTGGAAGTAAGTGTGTTTTTTTACAAAAATGTTTACATAGAAAGAGGTGTGCATATGACAGAACACGCGATTACAACCATTGTTGACTGTATGGCGTCCAATGTGGATATGAAGGAAATCCAGCGAATTCAAACGGAGCATCGCCTTAAGCTTGTTGAATTCTGGGGTATCAAAGAGGGAAGTAGCGTTTTAGAAATTGGTTGTGGGCAAGGCGATACAACGGCCGCGTTGGCGTACGTTGTCGGGCAAGAAGGATTTGTCCATGGGGTAGATATTGCGTCTCCAGATTACGGCGCGCCGATAACGCTGGGTGATTCTGCTCGTTATTTACAGCAGTCGAAGCTAGGAAAACAGCTTAAAATGGAATTTAACGTTGATGTTTTATCAATGGAGAATGATTTTCCTGAAAATAGTTTTGACTATATTGTTTTCTCCCATTGTTCATGGTACTTAAAATCGATTGAGGAATTAGAAGGCATTTTGAAGAGGGTTAGAATATGGGGCAAGACGCTATGTTTTGCTGAATGGGATTCAAGGATTCAAATGATTGAACAATACCCGCATTTCTTAGCCGTGCTTATTCAATCCCAGTATGAATGTTTCAAAGAAAGTAGTCTTTCGAATATACGTACACTGTTTACGCCGACGGATGTTAAACGGGTTGTAGAAAACGTGGGCTGGACCGTTACAAATGAACAATCCATTCATTCACCTCAGCTGCAAGATGCGGAATGGGAAATCGCTATGACGGTAAATGATTTTAAAGAGGAAATTAATACCCTTGTTGATTTGCCTGACAAACTAAAGTCGCTCATTCAATCTGAAGTAATTTTGTTAGAAGAAGCACGAAAGAGTACTGCAGTTCAGCCGATGTCAACATACGTATTTATTGCAGAAAAGTAGGTTTACCCCAATTGTAAAATTTAGATTAATCATTATTTTTCAACCTTTCTTATTGTACACTGTACGTAAGGAGCGAAGGGGGATGATGGCATGAAGAAGTACAGCAAACAGGAGAATAGCTGGATTTTCTATGATTGGGCGAACTCGGCATATTCAATTATTATTACGACTGCGGTGTTTCCGCTTTATTATAAGGCGGTTGCTACGGATGCAGGCGTAAGTATGTCAAACTCTACCGCATATTTGGGGTATACGGTCGCCATTGCCACATTCATACTGGCAATGATTGGACCGCTGTTAGGAACGATTGCCGATTATGAAGGATTAAAGAAAAAGTTCTTCCTGTTCTTTTTCATGATGGGGACGGTAGCAACGGCTTCATTGGCGTTCGTTCCGGGCGATAACTGGCTTTGGTTATTAATTATTTACACCATCACCGCCGTCGGTTTTCACGGGTCGAATATATTTTACGATGCATTTTTAGTAGACGTTACGCCGGAAGAACGAATGAACAAAATATCTTCACGTGGTTTTGGACTCGGGTATATTGGGAGCACGATTCCGTTCATACTTAGTATTGCAATTATAATTCTGGCTCAACAAGAGCTAATCCCGCTGGCAACAGCCACGGCAAGTCGAATTGCTTTCGTTATTACGGCAATTTGGTGGGCTGTATTCACGATTCCTATGGTTAAAAATGTTCATCAAATTCATGGCATTAAACGTGAACCGAATCTAGTGGCGAGCGGTTTTAGGCGTCTAGGTGGCACATTCAAAGAAATACGCAAATACCGAACCGTTTTTTTATTTTTGTTGGCTTATTTCTTCTATATAGATGGGGTTGGGACGATTATTGCGATGTCGACGGCGTACGGAAGTGATTTGGGAATTAGTGCGACGAATCTGCTTATTATCCTGTTTGTCACACAAGTCGTTGCGGCGCCGTTTGCGATTCTCTACGGAAAACTGGCACAGAAATTCACCGGAAAAAAGATGTTATACGTAGGAATCTGTGTATATATCATCGTATGTATTTATGCATTTTTCATGAAAACGACGATGGATTTCTGGATATTGGCAATGCTCGTTGCAACTTCACAGGGCGGTATTCAAGCGCTTAGTCGTTCGTACTTTGCAAGGCTTGTTCCGAAAGAAAAGTCTAACGAGTTTTTCGGCTTCTATAATATTTTCGGCAAGTTTGCATCAGTTATGGGGCCTTTACTTGTAGGGGTGACTGCGCAGCTGACTGGAAGTTCTGCATACGGAGTGTTCAGTCTTGTTATTCTGTTCATCATTGGTTTGGCAATTCTATCACGTGTTCCAGAACCCGATTTAAAAGCCGTATAAAATAAATGAAAAACGACGTTCACTTCATAGAATGTGAACGTCGTTTTAAAATAGTGTACTTATTTGGCTTTTTCAATTTTATCGATTTGTAGAATACGGAATCCTTCTTTTTCAAGCTTTCCTTTTAATTTTTCGATTTCAGCATCCGTTTTGCCATCTTCAAGCGTAATGACAACTCGTCTAGCAAGGACAGAACCATTATCTAGTGTAAACATGCCTTCAATTAGTTCACCACGTAGTGTTTTCGTAAGTTTTTCAATCATACCCTTCGCTTCTGTTGAAGAAATTGTAAGATTGATTCCCCCTGTTTTTAAACCGAAAGCATCACCGAGGACGCTTTCCACTTTATTATGCGTTAAAATACCGACAAGTTTTCCATGTTCAACAACGCTTAGAAAAGGCAGTGCTTTAATTTTTATGAGTGCGCTTAAAAAGGAAGAGCGTTCAGTTATGAATGTTTCTTGGTGCATCAGCAAGTGATCAATCTTTTCGCTTTTATCACCATTTTCTTCATATAGATATTCAATCAAGTGTACCTTATAAATCATTCCTTTATAGTTGTCATCTTGGTCGACAACAGGAATGCATCTGTAGCCGCTTGCGTTAATCGCATCCAGTGCTTCCGCCACAGTTTGATTGATATTCACCGTAGATACTCCAAGTCTTTCCATCAGTAAGTCTCTAACGTGCATGTTTAATCCCCTCATTCCTAGGTTTATCTATTATCACAATTTTTAGTTTATGATAAATTTCATTATAATAGAGATATATAAAGTTGTACAATTAATTATACAGCAAAACCTATAGGGCATGATATACATTGACCACAAAAGCGGTATCAACCTACTTTACTAGACGAATCCAGTATAATAAAAGGAAAGAATCGTTATACGTGAATAAAGGGAGCTATGGAAATGGAAAAGTTAAGTCTTGGTGGACTACTAGATGTTATTGGTGAATTATTTTCTGATGAAATCTCGATTGCGGTGTCGAACACGGAAAAGTACCTTTACTATCTGCCCAGCAAACGAGTGGATTTAAAAATTAGACCGGGTGATCTATTGAAAGAAGGAACGATTGCATATAAGGCAATCTCTCAAAAACAGAAAGTATCTGAGTTTATCAACCGTGATGTGTTCGGCGTTCCTTATCATGGGATGGCTGTCCCGTTTTATAATGGTGAGGTGCTCGAAGGGTGTGTGACCGCAATTTATCCGGCTTACACGGACGGGAAATCTGTGGTAACGGTGAAAACGCATGATGGATGGATTCCTGTGCCTTTTACAGATGTGAAATACGTTGAAGTGAAAGATCGAAAAACGTATGTAGTGGCAGAAGGTTTTTTAGGCACTCATAAAAATACATTGCAAGAATTTGAATATTTATTGCCGCGTGATTCCTTTGTACGCTGTCATCGCTCCTTTATCGTCAATGTCCATCATATTAAAGGGATTTACCCTGACATGCACTCAACTTTTGTATTAGAAATGGATAACGGTACCAAGATTCCAGTCAGTCAAACGTATTCCAGTTACTTCCGCAAACTATTAGGGTTTTAACAAGGAGGAATGAAGGTCAATTCAGTATCTTGACGCAATCACACCGAGGCATGTTTGATTGATGCTGTTTCAGTCGGATATTTGAATGCCTTAACCTATTATTCTCTTTCCAAACCATAAATGCTCGCTCGTGTTGGTGTGTACGCTAGAATTAACAAAAGGTTATGAAAAGGGGCAGTTGAAGATGGGCAGTCAGATGGATCGAATTAGAAATGTTCAATTGAGGGACGTTGTTGTCTCACCAGAAGAAGCAGCATCTTGGATTGAAGATGGTATGACCCTCGGATTGAGCGGTTTTACACGTGCGGGTGACGCCAAAGCAGTTCCGTTGGCATTGATCAAGCGTGCAGAAACAGAACAATTTAAAGTTAATATATATACAGGAGCTTCTTTGGGTTCAGATATTGATAAATTGCTTGCGGAATCAGGTATTGTCAATAAACGTGGACCATTCCAGGCAGACCCTGTAATGAGAAAAAAGATTAATGATGGTGAGCATTTGTTCGTAGATCATCATTTATCACATACAGCGGAACTCGTTCGCTCAGAAATAATAGGGCCAATTGACTTTGCGATTTTGGAAGCGGTTTCAATAACGGAGGACGGAATGATTATTCCAACGACATCTGTTGGAAACTCTTTATCGTTTGCAAACCATGCAAAATCAATCATTATCGAGATTAATACGGCGCACTCTATACAGTTAGAAGGGTTACATGATTTATACGACCCCGGTATGCAGGGCGAAAGGACTCCAATTCAGTTAACGAAAGTCGATGACCGTATCGGTACAATGGGTATCCCAATTGACATGAGTAAAGTAAAAGGCATCGTATTCACGCATCAGTTGGACTTTCCTTCAACAATCGATGCACCTGATGATGAAACGGAAATTATGGCGGAGCATTTACTGACATTCTTGCGCAGTGAAGTTCAAGCAGGCCGTCTGACAGAACGTCTTGCGCCTTTACAATCAGGAATTGGATCGGTGGCAAATGCGGTTCTACACGGTATGGTTAACTCTGAATTTAAGGACTTAGAGGTGTATTCAGAAGTGTTGCAGGACGCAGTCTTCGAATTAATTGATGCGGGAAAAGTACGTTTTGCTTCTTGCGCCTCGATTACATTGTCTGAAGAAAAGATGAAGCATGTCTATAGTAACTTCGAGCAGTATCGGGATAAATTGATCATGCGTCCACAGGAAATCTCCAATCACCCTGAAATTATCCGCCGTCTCGGCTTGATCTCTATTAATACTGCACTTGAATTGGATATATACGGGAACGTGAATTCAACGCATGTTTCGGGGACAAGGATGATGAACGGCATCGGTGGATCAGGTGATTTTGCCCGCAATGCACGCCTTGCTATTTTTGTTACGAAATCGGTGGCAAAAGGCGGCAAGATATCAAGTATCGTTCCGTTTGTATCGCACGTGGATCATACTGAACACGATGTTGATATTATTGTGACTGAACAAGGATATGCCGATTTACGCGGTCTTGCACCGAGAGAACGTGTCGGGCTCATTATCGAAAATTGCGTACATCCACTGTATCGTGAACAGCTACGTGCGTATTATAGTGAAGCGCTTGAAAGAGGCGGACAAACGCCACATATTCTTGAAAAGGCATTCTCTTGGCATACGAATTTTGCGAAGAACGGCACAATGCTTGAGCTAGTTGAAGAGCTAGTTTAATGAAACAAAAAGAGGGTTACCCAATTAGGGGTAATCCTCTTTTTGTTTTTAGAGCGCGGTAGACTGGCCATGTAACAAGTGAACACGTGAACAAGTGAATGAGTGAGTAATCAAACAGTAGGGAGTTATAAGAGAAGTATTTGAAGAACGTGAAATGTTTCCAAGTTCTATAGTCTGAAATATAACCGTATACAAGATTCTGGTATACTGAAGGTGAAATGATGAAGGAATGAGTATTATTTATAGTAATAAAAAAACTATCTAACAAAATGTTAATGAGGTGGTTGTGATGAAAATAGCACTATTTGGTGCCACAGGGCGTATAGGCGGAGATGTACTAAAACGCGCTCTTGCGGATGGTCATGATGTAGTGGCACTTGTTCGTTCGCCAGAGAAATTGGCATCGTCAGACCAGTTAACGGTCATTCAAGGGGATGTCTGTGATGCTGAAGCAGTGTCGCGTGCCGTTACAGGCGTCGACGTGGTATTTAGTTCTCTAGGTACGGATAGAACGACAACGTTGACTGAGGCGGTTCCACATATGATTAAAGCGATGGAAGAGAATGGCGTCAGTCGAATTGTCACAATCGGGACGGCGGGTATCTTACAAAGCAGGGACAATCCTGCAAAGCTACGCTATGAAGCGGGGGATTCGAATCGGAAGCTGACTTTCGCTGCTCAAGAGCATCATAAAGTATATGACATGCTTCGGCAGTCTGGGCTAACGTGGACGATTGTTTGCCCTACTTATTTGCCGGATGGTGCCGAGGCGGGAAATTACAGAACTGAGCGCGATTTGTTGCCGTTGGAGGGTAAAAAGATTTCGGTTGGTGACGCGGCTGCTTTTGCCTACAATGAATTACTGGAAGGTAAAAACAGCGGATTTCGTGTTGGAATTTCATATTGATTCGCAAAGTAGTACTGTCATTGACGGTACTATTTTTGTACGGAAAATAGTTAGAAGAAGTCTTGTATAATTAATTTTTGTGTTTGATTGATTTTAATTGGCAAAACATTTTGACTGTTATAACCGTCTTATTGGTAGAGGTTATCCATATCTCGTGAAAAGGGGGAAGATTGTAGTGGAGTATCAATTTCCGGAATTTGTTTTCTTTAGACCTGTATTTACTGCTTTTATACTAATTCTAATTGTATTGTTGCTTGTCGTTATATTTCAGAAGGGAAGGTTGCTAAATCTCTTCTCTGTTATGAGTATTTTACTGATTTGTACGTACATTCCAGCAATGCTTCTTGTTGCTGAAGGGCATATTGTCGATGAGTATAACCTGGGCGGAGATGCCGTTATTATGTATCAATTTTTGGGGATTGTAGGACTCGCTGCAATTACTATTTTTGTTTTCTTGGGTAGGAGGAAAAGGTAAATTAATTGGATAGAATCAGAGATCCTGCTACCACTGGACGGACTATGTTAGAAAGTGTATTTCGTTATCGGGGATTGCGAAGGCGATTAATAAAAGTCCCGATACAATGGATAGAGTTGGAAATCCCGCTAATACCGCTTCTGCGCTTTGTGGATGCCTCCCGCGATAAGCCGGAAAGGAGCCCGCTTTCAGTCTTATCGCTACGGCTACCACGAAGTCGCGCCTTCGCTGGATAATCTATCTTAGAAAGCACATTTCATTGTTGGAGATAAGACCTGCAGTTCGTAGTGTTCTTTCTTCAATGAAATAAGTATCAAATAGTAATCACATTATAATTTCAGTCTATACATCTCAAAATAAAAACTCCCTGATAACGTACACCCTAGCGCAGGCGCGACAAGGGGTCGCCGAAGCCCTGAGACTGGATGCGAAGCGTTAATCCAGTCTCAGGGCCAGAGGCATCCCCAAAGCGTCAAGCGGTCAACAATCCACACTCCGAATCATAACTCTCACTCAATAATGTACGCACCAGCGCAAGCGCGACAAGGGGTCGCCGAAGCCGTGAGCCTGGATGTGAAGCGCCAATCCAGGCTCATGGCGAGGGGTATCCCCAAAGCGACAAGCGGTCTACAATGTACACTCTAAATCACACCTCAAACTCACTCATCAGTCCATGTGTATTACCTTCAGTATCATTGAAAAATACCATCCAGGTCTCCGTATTGCCCATTTTTGCGATGAAATGTGGTTTGTCGGTGAAAGGAACGCCTTTTTCACTAAGTTCTTTATAGCTCGTATGAATGTCGTCTACTTGGAAATAAAGGACGGAACTTGCGTTTGTGAATTGTTCCGTTTCGGGCAGACTAAGGAGTAGTCTCACACCGTTACAATCAAAAAAAGCCATCGTTTCGGTATTGAATAAGAGTGTCAACCCAAGTCTATCTTGATAAAATGAAACTGCACGATTGATATCTTTTACGGGTACTGCAATTTGGCCAATACTTTTTAAAATAGTTGTCAAAAGTAATCCTCCAATTCAGTCAATTTTCAATAATAGTATACCATATTAACATTTTAATCCAATTGCAATGAAAGTGGAGGCGCTTAAAATATGGAGATTCTTTATAGTGGTTTATTAAAAGACGGGCATCCTTTTTTCATACGTGCATTACAATTGGAAGACCTTAAGGCCATTTATCATGTACAAAAAGAAGTATTACAAGTACTTGATCATCCAGATTCATTATCTTCGCTGTCAGAAAAAGAGTATGAATATATTTTGACTGGCGGCGGTAAGATGGTAGGGGTGTTTGCGGATGGGTGGCTTGTCGCATTTCGTGCATTACTGGTACCGGGTGACGACGAAGAGCATCTTGGTTCTGATGTCGGTCTTGATCGAAACGAGTTAGAGTCCGTTATTTACCAGGAGATTTCGAATGTCTCACCGCGCTATCGCGGCTATCAATTACAAAAAGTAATGGCAATTGTTTTGATGGAACAATTGAAAAAAGATGAATATAAATATGTCTGTGCAACCGTTGCGCCGTTCAATATCGCTAGTCTAAAGGACAAGTTTTCGCAACAGATGGAAATTGCAGCGCTTAAGCAAAAGTATGGTGGTTTGTTGCGCTATGTTTTCGTGAAACACCTCCACGAAAAAGCTAGTGAATGGAAAGCGGAGCAAGACGTTCTGATGCAAGACACAAAAACGCAACAAAAACTTCTTGAAGAAGGATGGCGCGGCACGAATATTTCATGTGGTCCTGATGGATGGCTCGTCCGGTATTGCAAATAAAATACCTACATGCACGCATTGTATAAACTACTAAATGTACTGGAGGTGAAGAGGGGTTGACAAAGAGCCAGACATTAAAATTAATAGGCCTTTTAGTTGTGATTGTTACCGTTTTAACGCTATTTAACAGTAAGAATGACAAAGGTACCGAGAACACTACTGTTGCCTTGGAAAATACCACAGCCCCCGTCGTTAAGGTCCATGAGTCTAATGGATTTCCGAAGCTGGATGAAATCCTGAATGATCCTCGGTTAAAAGGTGCGACAACTGGAATCAGTATCCGAAACGCATCGACGGGCGAAATTGTCTATTCTCATCTCGGTGATACACGGGTTCATCCTGCATCCGTCATGAAGTTACTGACCGGTGCAACAGCGCTTGATACACTCGGTGAAGACCACATATTTAAAACAGAACTATATACGGATGGGCGGATATCGAACGGTCTATTGTACGGGAATCTCTATTTAAAAGGGAAAGGTGATCCAACGCTGACGAAGGATGGTTTAAATGCGTTTGCATCTGAGTTAAAAGCAAAAGGGATTCGCTCCATCAAAGGGAATTTATATGCAGACGATACTTGGTTCGACACCGACCGCCTATCTCAAGACCTAAATTGGTCCGATGAACCGTACTATACAGGTTCACAAATATCGGCATTGACGCTATCCCCAAATAATGATTATGACGCCGGAACAGTGATTATCGAAGTAAATCCTACAACTAAGTCGGGACAAGCAGGAAAAGTGCGCATGGTTCCTGCAAATACTTATCTAACCGTCATTAACAATACGCAAACAGTGAAAAAAAGCGGTAAGAAAAACATCCGAGTTGAACGGCGGCATGGCACGAACACAATCGTCGTTTCAGGAACGATTCCAGTAGGAGCAAAAAAAACAAGAACCTGGTCATCCGTTTGGGAACCTTCAAACTATACTATTAACGTCTTTCAAACTGTACTTGAAGAACAAGGCATCACGTTTTCTGAAGCACCTAAACTGGATAGAAAAAAAGTTCCTGCGGGAGCCACTTTAGTAGCATCAAGACAATCAATACCACTGAAAGAGTTACTCATCCCCTTCTTGAAATTGAGTAACAACGGTCATGCTGAAGTACTGGTAAAAGAAATGGGTCGTGTGATTGGCGCCAAAGGTAGCTGGGAGAAAGGGCTTGCAGTCATGCACAGCACTCTTGCGGACATGGGAATCGATTCTAGTAATATGTTGCTTCGCGACGGTTCCGGCATGTCACATAAAAACCTCGTCACTGCAAATGAAGTATCCGAGCTTCTCCATACAGTACAATCGAAATCTTGGTATCCGACATTTCTGAACGCGCTTCCTGTAGCGGGGAATAAGGATCGTTTTATTGGCGGTACATTGCGAAACCGTATGATAGGAACTGCTGCAGAGGGCAATGTACGAGCAAAAACAGGTGCACTGAATGGAGTTACAGCTTTATCGGGGTTTGTCACAGCGTCAGATGGAGAAAAGTTGATTTTTTCAATTATGATAAATAACTATTTAAGCGAGAGTACTTACGAAGTTCTGGATGCAATTGCAGTCGCATTGTCAAACTTTAAAATGAACTAACATGCACTCATTCCTTGTGATTACATCTCAATAGTGCTTATAACGAACTATTTTTGAATAGTTCGTTTTTTTGTAATATTTTATGTTTACCAGAGAAACAGTAGGGTAAGGGATATAGAGACTATAAATAAATACTGGTACACTACCAGGGAGATTAAAAGGGGAGATTTTATACTATGGGGAAGTTTAAATCACTATTTCTATTGATGACTGTGTTGGTTTTGATTTTAGCTGCATGTGCACCAAAAGAGAATGCAACAGATGAAGTGAGTGAAGGCGACGGGAGTTATGAACTTGTGAAAAAAGGGAGTTTGACCTTTGCGGCAAGTGGACTCTATAAGCCATTCAACTTTGAGGAAAAAGGTGAGCTGACAGGATTTGATATTGAAATTGGAAATGCAATATCGGAAAAGTTGGGCTTGAAGCCGAACCCGGTGACAAATCCATTTGAAACAATTCTGCAAGGGTTAATCGGCAATAAATACGACGCAATTATTGGATCAATGGCCTATACGAAAGAGCGCGCTAAACAAGCGAACTTTACTGAACCTTACTATTACTCGGGTGGAATGATTTTTGTATCCGCAGATAATACCGATATTAAATCTGGAGATGATTTGAAGGGCAAAAAGATTGGCGTCGTGGCTCAATCCACATATGAAAAACCCGCGCAAACCCTTTCGGACAATATTCAGTATTATAGTAGTGACGTAGTTGCATTGAAAGATTTGACGATACCGGGTCGCCTCGATGCGGTAATCACAGCTGATATTGTCGGCTTTGAAGCCATTAAAAATGATTTTAAAATTAAAGAAGTAGGGAAGCCGCTATGGGTAGAACAGCCATCCATCGCTGTGCGACCAGAAAATGATGCATTAAGAGAAGCAATTGATGAAGCACTTAAAGAAATAATTGAAGACGGCACATATGATGAAATCTCACAGAAATGGTTCGATCGAAACCTGTTAGACCTTGATCTGGAGGGCGTGGAGCTTTTAGAATGAATGATTCCACAAACTTAATCAAGGAAAGAGGGTATAGCTAGTGCCAGAGGTATTTATAACAATCTATGAAGTATTCATGCGAACGTACCCGGGCTTTTTGAAAGCAGCCCTTATCACATTAGAAATTACAGCAATTGCCCTAGTACTGGGTACTGCGTTAGGTATTGTTTTTGCTTTAATGAAAATATCCAAGTCAAAAATTTTACAGACAATCGCAAACCTGTATATTACTTTAATACGGGGAACTCCGCTGATTGTTCAAATCATGTTTCTCTATTATGGAATCACAAACATCGTTGTACTCTCAAACTTCTGGGCTGGTGCAATCGCGCTGGGGATTCATAATGGTGCCTATATCGCGGAGATTTTCCGTGGCGCTATACAGGGCATTGACAGAGGGCAGGAGGAAGCCAGTCTCGCAGTCGGCATGAATCGTCGTCAAGCCATGCGCAGAATCATTTTTCCACAAGCGCTGCGCCGTGCCATTCCGCCACTCGGCAACCAATTTATCATTACGATGAAAGATTCATCACTTGTATATGTTATCGGTGTTTCAGAAATGTTTGGTCTGGCGAACAGAGAAGCGGCTGCATCATTCCAGCCATTCGAAACATTTATGGTTGTTGGATTGTACTATCTCGTACTCGTATTGATCTTCACTGCACTACTGAAATGGTATGAGAAAAAGCTGGATGTTGACACTATATGAGGAGGACATTAAATGATTAACACGAAAAACCTCCACAAGTCATTTGGCAATCTTGAAGTGCTGAAAGGAATTGACCTTGAAGTGGAAGCCGGGGAAGTGGTCGTACTTATTGGAGTCAGCGGCTCTGGTAAAAGTACGTTGCTTCGCTGTTTGAACTTTCTTGAAATACCCAACGAAGGTGAAATTGCAATTGATGGGCGTCACGTCAATCTAAAGAAAGATGATTTATCAAACGTGCGTGCTGAAATAGGAATGGTATTCCAGCATTTTAATCTCTTTCCACATAAAACAGTGCTTGAAAACATTACGGAGGCACCAATCATTGTTAAAAAGATGAAGAAGGAACAGGCAGAAAAAAAGGCCCGTATCATATTAAAAAAAGTTGGATTGTTGGATAAAGCAGACGTCTATCCAAGCAAATTGTCAGGCGGTCAAAAGCAACGTGTAGCTATTGCACGAGCACTTGCAATGGAACCCAAAGCACTTTTGTTTGACGAACCGACTTCAGCACTTGACCCTGAACTCGTAGGAGAGGTTCTTCAAGTAATGAAAGACTTGGCAAACGAAGGGATGACAATGGTCGTAGTCACTCATGAAATGAAGTTTGCCAAGGAAGTGGCAGACCGCATTATTATGCTAGATGAAGGTTGTATCATTGAAAATGCTGATCCAGATACCTTTTTCAACCATTCCACCAACGAACGGACACGCCAGTTTTTAGAAATGGTTGACGTTTAAAGTTGTAGAGAAAAAGCTGTCCCTCGCCTAGGTATATCAGGCGGTGAACAGCTTTTTTTCACGTTATCTTTTCGGTTCGTAGTTCAGCATCTTAAACATTTCTGACAGTTCGTCCTCAGTCAAGTCACGCCAATGTCCATTCGGCAAGTCACCAAGGTGAATGTTCATAATGCGTGTCCGCTGTAACTTGCGTACATTGTATCCAAGTGCGGAACACATACGGCGGATTTGGCGATTCATTCCTTGCGTTAAAGTCATGTTGAATTTACGCGGACCCAGTTGCTTCACTTTACACGGTTTAGTAACCGTATCTAAAATGGCAACGCCTGACTGCATCTGGTGAATGAAGTCTTTCGTAATCGGTAGATCCACAGTGACGATATATTCTTTTTCATGGCCATTCTCTTCACGCAAGATTTCATTGACGATATCACCGTCATTAGTCAAAAGGAGAAGTCCATCTGAATCTTTATCGAGCCGTCCGATATGGAAAACACGGAGTGGATGATTGACGAAATCGACAACATTTCCTTTAATATGACGTTCTGTGGTACTTGTAATGCCGATGGGTTTGTTGAGCGCAAGATAGACGAGCTGTTGTTCCGTCTTCACAATTTTTCCGTCTGCCCGGACTTCGTCGCCATCTGAGACTTTACTGCCAAGTTCGGCGAGTTGCCCGTTGATTGTGATACGTCCATCTTCTATCCATTTATCTGCGCCTCGTCGGGAAACGATTCCCGCTTCGCTCAAATATTTATTAATTCTCATTGGAATCACCTGCTTTGTTTATTAAAACTAGTATACAGCATTGGGAATCAAACAACTAAATGAACCATATCGTGAATAAAAAAAATAGCACGTCAGTCGATCAACAAAAATAACCAGTAAATAAGATTACACACTGGGCACTACTTGTATAGTTGCTATTGGATTGCTTTGGATTGAACAACTTCTATACCATTATCGAGATGTCTTCATAAGTAGGGATGCGACTTTGTCGCATCCCTACTTATACTTTCGGTAATCGTATGGTGGTTGTTCATCCTTCGCTCTCCAAAGACACTGCTACAAGAAGTACTAAAGCTTTTCCGGACGATAGAATAGCCCGCTTCTAACATGGAGAGAAGCGGCCAAAGATACAATTTTGGCCGCTCAAGCCCTCTTCTATAGTTTCTCTATTTCTAATTTTAAGGAAGTGTCACTTTTTTATAGAGCATCACATATTCTTTGCTAAAGATAACCAGAGAATACTATGTACAATGTGCAAGAGTGCCCGAAATTGCATCTTCGGGCACTTACTCTCTTTATAAAATGTCATCTATTCTTTTCTTTCAAAACAACTGCATTTTTCACTTGAATATTGTAGGAACGCGACAGGCGATTAATCACAACAAGATATCCGAAAAGAGTGTGACAATAAGTGACGAAGTCACTTATTGTCACACCTGCCCCCACGGTAAAAATGTCGTGATTAAATCGCCGAAAGCGGGCCGGAAATATTACTGTGAAAATGGCGATTTTCAATCCTTTATTGTCAGCGGTTTATGCAAGTTGGTGGTTAATCAACAGACTTGATAAAATATATTACTTTACTGAAAAGGTTGACAATTAGGTGAATCCATAATACGATTGCATTAACATTTTATTTAAGAGACGGGCAGAAGGTTCCGATAGCGGTGCCGCCCACGACAGACGAGACGAGAATAGCTGAGAAATTGATGAATAAGAAGAGTAGCACGGGTACGTGATTATAGAGAGTCAGTGGGTGGTGAAAACTGATTCGCGGCCGGTGTGAATGGACTTATGAGAGCCTAGTTGAATCGCTTTTTCAACTAGGACGTGAGATCCCACGTTACGGGATGTGTCTATTAGACACGCTAAGTGGAAGTAGAAATACTTCAATTAGAGGTGGCAACGCGGTAAATTCCGTCCTCTGCAATCGGACTAATCTGTCCTTTTGCAGGGGACTTTTTTATTTTCAAAAAAGAGGAGAGATGAGTAGAGATGAGTAGAGAACAGACGAGTTTAAGGACAACAATGAAAACGTTAAATGGGGATTCGTTAACGCCGATATCCATTTTCAGAAGAATGCAGGGGCAGCGGAAATTTTTACTGGAAAGCTCTTCGAAGCACGAGGGGTCCGGGCGCTATTCTTTTCTAGGGATGGATCCGCTGAAGTCTTATAGCGGAAGAGATGGCAAGCTGAACGAGCACGTTTACAAGACGGGTAAGAAATATGTGCACGAGGGTGATTTGTTTGTTCTGTTGAAACGATTGATGCCGAGAATTACGGATGATATTGATTTTCCTTTCACGGGTGGTGCGGTTGGCTACGTTGGTTATGGGGCAGGTTCCGATAGTGCGACGCGCGCTCATGACGATATGGGATTCCCAGACGTCAATTTCAATATTTACGAAACCATTATCATCTTCGACCATGTATCGAATGAAGTGACATTGTTGCATACGGAAATTAATCCGGAACAAAGTGCTCCCGATTTGGACGCACTGGCGAACAGTATGTTGAAGGGTCCTGAAAAGGAAGAGTCTACCTTTTCAATATCCGACTATAACTGTAGCGTAACGCAGCAACAGTTTGAAGATATGGTACGCGATGCAAAAGGGTATATCGAAGCGGGCGAAGTGGAACAAGTTGTACTGTCAAGACGATTAGTAGCTGATTTCAATGGCGATCCGTTTTCACTTTATCGAAAGCTTAGAAAGCGTAATCCTTCGCCTTATATGTATTACATGGAATTTGATGATCATGTCGTCGTGGGGACGTCACCGGAAAGTTTGGTTCGCGTGGCAAACGGTAAAGTAACGACAAATCCAATTGCCGGAACACGTCGACGCGGTGTAGATAAAGCAGAAGATAAGGCGCTTGAAAAAGAATTGTTGGCGGATCCGAAAGAACTTGCAGAACACGATATGCTTGTCGAACTTGGAAAGAATGATTTGGAGAAAGTATGCCTAGCGGATTCTGTTAAAGTCACAAGTTATCAGGAAATCGTCCGTTACGAACATGTCATGCACATTGTATCGGAAGCGGAAGGGACATTGTCGCCGGTGCTTCATTCACTGGATGCATTAACGGCTTGTCTTCCAGCGGGTACAGTAACGGGTACTCCGAAAAAAAGGGCGATGGAATTGATTGATGAATTGGAGAAAATGGACCGAGGCATTTACGGTGGAGCAATCGGCTACATTGGATTCAATGGAAATATGGACTTTGCATTGACGATTCGAACGATGGTGGTCAAGGATGGAAAAGCATATGTCCAGGCGGGCGCAGGAATTGTGCAAGCATCAGAACCGACAACTGAATTTATGGAAACAGCCAATAAAGCCAAATCATTATTAGATGTCGTAAACTAGATCACTAGTGAATTGTGTGTGAGAAAGAGCTTAGCAGAGTAGAGGAGAGATTGAGATGAGAAGTTTTGTTAAAAGAGTAGAAATGGGCGAGCATTTGATGTACGAAGAAATGCTAGAGGCTTCGAAGTTGATGTTTAATGAGCAAACGGATTCACAGGGCGTCATTGATTTCCTTGTGGCATTGTCACTTAAAGAGGAAACAGCACATGAATTGGCGGCTCTTGCCGAGGTCATGAGTTCGTTCGCGCTTCAAGTAAATGTTCCACGGGAAACATTTATGGATAACTGCGGAACTGGCGGAGATGGCTCAAACAGTTTCAATATCAGTACAGCATCTGCCTTTGTACTAGCGGGCGCAGGCGTTTCAATCGCCAAACACGGCAATCGGAAAATTTCAAGTGCGGCAGGAAGCTCTGATGTATTGGAAGCACTTGGCGTTCATACGAAATTTAGCATAGATGAGACCATTGAATTGCTTCGACAAGAAGGAATTACGTTCTTATATGCACCAAACGTTCATCCGAAAATGAAACGAATCGGTGAAATTCGACAAAAAATAGGCAAGCCGACCATCTTCAATCTTGTAGGGCCTCTGACAAATCCAATCCCGTTGAAAACACAGTTCACGGGCATTAACAGACCGGACTTCACGATGGAATATGCATCCGTTTTGCGCATGCTGGGAAGAGAGCGGTCCATCGTTGTATCGGGAGCGGGCGGCATGGACGAAGCGTCACTTGCGGGACAAAATACGTTTGTACTGCTCGATAAAGGCGACCTTATTCCATTTTCACTGACAGCGGAGGATGTGGGTCTTACCCCTGCACCGATTTCCGCAATACGCGGAGGGGATGCAAAGGAAAATGCAGCAACGATTCGAGCGATATTCAATGGACGACGCGGTCCCCACTTCGATACGGTCGTGTTCAACGCTGGCATCGGATTATTCGCAAACGGTCAAGCGGAGACAATTCAAGACGGGGTTAACCAAGCGACGGATAGTATTTTATCCGGAAAAGCACTGGGGAAACTAGAGGCTGTTGTAGCATTCAGCGAAAAAATAGGCGCAAAGGCGGTGGCAAGATGACAATTCTGGACACGATTCTACTCGAGAAAAGGCGTGAAGTGCTTAGCATGTTAGCAGAGCAAGAGGTGGTGCAAGAAGCGCGACCTTCACGACCTTCGTTATTCGATAAATTATATAAATCTGAGCATCTACAGATTATGGCGGAGATGAAACGAGCTTCTCCATCGAAAGGACTTATCGCGGAAGGTGCAGATCCCGTTGCACAAGCAATTGCCTATTACAATGCAGGTGCAGCATGCATTTCAGTTTTGACAGATAGTCACTTTTTCAAAGGTTCGTTTGAAGACTTAACGGCAGTCGCGGACAATGTTCCTATTCCCTTGCTATGCAAGGATTTCATCGTAGATCCTGTGCAGATTGACCGTGCAAAAAATGCCGGTGCATCTGTTATCCTGCTAATTGTTGCGGCCCTTACTAACGAAGAACTTACTAATTTCCATGCTTATGCGCTGGCATCTGGCTTGGAAGTACTGGTAGAAGTACATGATGAAGCGGAGTTGAAACGTGCGCTTGCGGTAAATGCTAAACTGATTGGCGTTAATAACCGAGATCTCCGTACGTTTACTGTAGATCTCAAAAGAACAGAAGAAATTGCAGCTGTTTTTCCGTTTGATGAAGAGCGTGTCTTAATCAGCGAAAGCGGAATTTGGGAACCGGAAGATGCACTATTCGTTGCGGGTACTGGCGCAAGTGCAGTTCTCGTTGGTGAATCGCTTATGCGTAGCGGTGAAGTCACTGTAGCTCTGCAGTCACTGCAAGTTGCATTGCCAAAGGTAGTCAGATGACAAAAGTGAAGATTTGCGGATTAATGGAACAGAAACATGTAAAGACGGCGGTCGACGCTGGAGCAGATGCAATCGGTTTTGTCTTTGCACCCAGTAGACGTCAGGTGACAATCGCAAAAGCGCAAGAGTTGGCAAAGGATATTCCGCCAGGGGTATTGAAAATTGGCGTGTTCGTCAATGCATCTCGAGAAGAAGTTGAACGAACATACAGGGAAGTACCGCTAGATTATGTACAATTTCATGGAAATGAAGACACTGAATTTATAGATTCGGTTCGACTTCCTTCTATTAAAGTATTAGCAGTCCACAGTAGTGAAGACGTGAAGCAAAGTAGACAGTATGACACGGACTATTTTTTGTTTGATGCACCTGGCATTGAATTTAAAGGCGGCAGCGGAATAACGTTCGACTGGCAACTGATGAAAGACGTAGGTGTACCGCAGGATAAAGTTATACTGGCTGGTGGATTGAACGTAGATAATGTTGCACAAGCGATTGAATTGGTGAAGCCATATATGGTGGACGTTTCGAGCGGGGTAGAAAGTGCAGGCAGAAAAGATGAGGACTTGATTCGCGCATTCATTAAAGCGGTTAAATAGAGGAGAGATGAACAATGGTAAAAGAATTGGATACAGCACAAACGGAACAGGCGGGGCGGTATGGCAGGTTCGGTGGGCAGTTCGTCCCCGAAACACTAATGACAGCATTAATCGAGTTGGAAAAAGCCTATGATGAAGCAGTTGCAGATCCCGCTTTCGCCAACGAAGTAAATTATTACTTAAAAGACTTTGTGGGACGCGAGACGCCGCTCTATTTTGCAGAGAGGCTCACAAAAGTGGCAGGCGGCGCGAAGATTTATCTCAAACGAGAAGATTTAAACCATACAGGAGCACATAAAATTAATAATTCAGTTGGGCAGGCAATTCTCGCAATGCGCATGGGTAAAAAGAAGATTGTAGCAGAAACTGGGGCAGGTCAACACGGAGTAGCCACGGCGACAGTATGCGCTTTGTTTGGTCTAGAATGTATTATTTTCATGGGAAAAGAAGATATCAGAAGGCAGGAGTTAAATGTCTTTCGCATGGAATTACTTGGAGCAACAGTTGTATCGGTCGATCAAGGATCAGGTACACTGAAAGATGCGGTTAACGAGGCGCTTCGTTATTGGGTAGCGAACGTAGAGGATACGCATTACATTTTAGGTTCAGCTCTAGGTCCACATCCTTTCCCGAGAATTGTTCGTGATTTCCAGCGCGTTATTGGAGTAGAGACAAGGCAACAGATTGTGGAGAAAGAAGGGCGACTGCCGGATGCAATTGTTGCGTGCATCGGTGGTGGGAGCAATTCAATTGGTATGTTCCATCCGTTTATTGACGATGAAGAAGTCGCTTTGTACGGAGTTGAAGCGGCGGGAAGCGGTATAGAAACGGGACTTCACGCGGCTGCAATTGCGGATGGGAAAGAAGGCGTGCTACACGGAGCATATATGTATGTGTTGCAAGACGATGATGGAATTATCCAGGAAGCGCACTCCATTTCAGCGGGTCTCGATTATCCAGCTGTTGGTCCGGAACATAGCCATTTACACGATATTGGACGCGTAACTTACACATCCGTGACAGACGCGGGTGCACTGGAAGGGTTACAGCTATTGGCGAAAGTGGAAGGTATTATTCCGGCGCTTGAAAGTGCACATGCGGTTCAATACGCAGTTGAGCTAGCGGGCAGTATGAGCGAAGAAGAGATACTTGTCGTTTGTCTTTCAGGCCGTGGCGATAAAGACGTCCAAACGGTACGCGATGTTTTAGGAGGTGGCTTGAATGACTAAGCACGATTTAACCAATGCGATTACTGATTGTATAAGTCACGGCGATAAAGCGTTCGTACCCTATATCATGGCGGGCGACGACGGGCTTGAAACACTAAAGAAAACTATTTTATTTCTACAAGAAACGGGCGTGACCGCAATTGAACTTGGTATTCCATTTTCAGATCCTGTCGCAGATGGCCCCGTCATACAAGAAGCTGGTAAACGTGCCCTTGCTAAAGGGGTAACGCTTCGTAAGGTATTGAAAGAACTCCTTTCATTCAAAGATGAGGTTACCGTTCCACTCGTTTTTATGACTTATTTGAACCCGGTTTTAAGCTATGGCGTTGCTCAATTTGCGAAGGATTGCAGGGATAGCGGTATCAGTGGACTTATTGTACCTGACTTACCTTATGAGGAAAGTGGGTTGTTGCGCCAAGAACTGACAGATTGTGAAATTGCACTCGTTCCACTCGTTTCATTAACGAGTCCGCCTGAACGCATTCAAAAAATAACAGCGGTTGCTGAAGGTTTCGTTTATGCAGTGACGATAAATGGAACTACAGGGGTACGCAATGGATTTAGTGAAGACCTTGCGATGCATATAGAACAATTGAAAGCAGTAAGTCCAGTACCTGTACTTGCAGGTTTCGGTATTTCAACACCTGAACAAGTTCAAACAATTGGTGCATTGGCCGATGGCGTTATTGTCGGAAGCGCTATTGTGGATGCAATGCATCGCAATGATTTTGCAGCAGTGGAGGCGTTGGTGAAAGCGTCGAAAAAAGAAATATTTAGCTGAAAAAATGCCCTTCTCAATGCGGAGTACTGCGTAGAGAAGGGCATTTATGACTATTAAAATTTGCTCTTTTATACGCATACCCCTCCGGACTTTCTTCTATCTGTTACCCATTCAGTCCCGAAATCGATGAGTGGTTTCATGTGGATGATTTTGCAAGAGGCTTGCCCTAAATATCCGTCTAGCACGGCATCGGGATTCATCTCCTCAAATGCACGACCCAATTCAGGGAAAAGGTCGGAATCGACATCCGCCATATCGAAAGTTGCCCAAATTCGTTCTCCATTTTGAATGATGGCAGCGCCTTGCGGGAAAGCTGTAAGGCCGGGAGCCAAATACTCGGACAGATGAAGAGCTGTACAAGATTCGTAACTTACACCAATCATGACAACTTTTACATCTGTGCCCAGCATAGTGCCGAGGGGAGAACTCATCCCGAATGAATCACCAATCGGGTGTTCACTCATCCAATCCATTGCGTTTTTCCCCCATGCTATGAACGAATGAGCGGGATGAGGGCTACGGATAGTTTCCGGATGACGATGTAAGCAGTCTGCAATTTTCCCCATTTCACGCAAAGGTGTTAGATGCTTGTCGAAAGCGGGAATGGATTGACGAATGGGCTCGTGCCAGGCTTGAGGAACAGGAGGCAGCATCCAGTAAGACGGATCGGAATTATCGCCTGACTGTGCGGGCATGACAATCGTACCGGAACGAGTTACAGTTTCTATCAGTGCCTCAACCACAGCTTGTGCACCTCCCGCAATCCAACCCATCGATTTTAGTGATGAGTGGACTATGAGGTGATCACCTGATATGATGCCTAAGGCGTTGAGTTGCACTTTTAATGATTCTTTTGATTGGAATGAATGTGTTTGTTGAATAGCTTCGAACTCTGCCATTGATACCACCCGATTCTATAGATATTTAAACTTCATTCAGCAAATCTTTTTGTACTGAAAGCGAAGCGTCAGCTACAGAAGTCCAAACCCATGCTGAATAAAGTTAAAGCCTCCGGCGGATGTCAAAGATTTTGAAGGGAGTTAATTGAGCAAGCTCAATTCAAAATCTTGACGCAATCACACCGAGGCGTGATTGATAAAAGCATAGCAATTTGTAATGGATTTGCCAAGTTTTGTGAAACCTTTCGGAGGGACAAGCGTACATATATAAAAGGAGATGTGTTTAATGGATGCGTTTGTGATTAGAGAAGAAGTCGAAACGACATATGAAAAAGTGAAGTCGTTGGCAGGTTGGACGGTGGATAAAAACGTCGTACTGACAATTACATCGTATTACGTTACATCTGAGAGGGAATTTGATGCCGCAAGTTTAAGCCGTGTGATGGATACACTTAAGAGTAGAGCCGGCTGGCTATCACCGCTGCGTGGCAATCTCCTTCCGATGATGGCCGCATTTCTGGATCAGCCTGGTGCAGATATCGATAAAGAAGCCGATCGGTTATTTGCGAAACAGCAAGCCTTAAAAGGCCTAGGTTTTCGCAATACGATCCATTCTTATCTGGCTGCACTTCTTTTGACGAACAATCCCGAGCTTTATGAAAATGAAGCTCGCCAAGCAAAACGACTTTATGATGCTATAAAAAAACAACATTTCTTTCTAACATCGGATGACGACTATGCGTATGCGGTCTTACTAGGAAAAAGAGGTGCTGATCCAACTGAGCACGCCAAGTCAATGCGGGTATATTATGATGCCTTGAAAACGGAAGGTTTCCGTTCTGGGAATGAACTGCAATGGCTATCCCAGGTCATGACATACATACAAATTGAATACGATCCAAAACTGGTAGCCAGAGCTGCGGAAGTACTCTCACTTTTTAAACGGAATACGAAAGTGCGGCCGGTTCATTATCCGATGATTGGTTTCCTGACAGTCTTTGAGGTGGATGATCCCGAATTGATGAATATCGTCGAACTGACGCATACATTAGAGGAATCAAAACCGTTCAAATGGAATCGAGAGATGGCACTATCCATCGCTATTGGATATGGTATGCATAAGTTAACTGAGAGTGCAGAAGAAGCATGTATTAGGCTTGCAACATCTGTCGAATTGATAATACAGGCACAGCAAGCAGTGATGGCTGCTACGATTGCGGCGATGGTTGCATCTACTGCGTCCAATTCAACAAACAGTTGAATTGGTCACGGTTAGAATAATGGAAGATCACTATTTATATAGTAGGAACTTGAATTTGAGACATTAAATTATTATTGCAAAAAGTGTATATATATAAGTATTTATCCGCAATCGACATAAAAAACATAGTACTCTACTAGGGATAATTGAATAATTACTTGGTGAAATATTATTCTCAACTGAATAAATTATGCATGAACTAGTGAGTTCTGCTAGAGAGAATTGTCGATTGTTGGGATGCCTCCCGCGCTAAGCCGGAAAGAAGAGCATGGAGGGATTGAACTGCATCCCTCCATCAGTCTTATCGCTTCGGTTACCACGAAGTCGCACCTGCGCTGGAGAGTCTATTTTTAGTTAAAGTAAGTGTCACTTACTTATAGATTAAAGCTGAGAATACAATGTAAGATGTGCTTATGTGCCCGAAATTTCATCATCTAGCACTTACAATCTCTATAGAAAGTCATCTATTCTTTTTTTTTCAGAACAACTGCATTATTCACTTGAATATTGTAGGAATGTGGCAGGTAATTATTCACAACACTTACCCCTCGTGAAACTGTTGTAATTAATTCACTGAAAGCGTGCCGGAAATAGTCCATTGATAGTTCTAGTTTTCAAGCCCGACTGTCCAGCATTTTAGGCAAGCAAATGGTTAATTAACAGACATGCAAAATTACTAACGCTATATGTTTACCGTAAAAGGATTTCACCCAAAAGGGATGGAATCCTTTTTGCATTTTAGACAGAAAAAGAATATAAATCCCAAAAAAACTTTAAAAGTACTTCGGACTTGGAAACGCTTTCATAGCGACGTTTGTAACAAGTTTGTCACATATGAAATATTTCGTGTATTTAGTATTCTAATAAAATAGTATTGTCAACTAGATTTTTCTGTAGTATATTGGGGCAAGCGATTAAATATCAGAAAATTTACTATTCATTTTTCATAAGTTTACGTTATGTTAGGAGGAAGTTTTCTTGGGAAATCCAGTATTGGAAATTGAACATCTCCGCACCTCGTTTAATATTAAGGGTGACTACTATGCAGCGGTTGATGATGTTTCCTTAACAGTCCATGAGAATGAAGTGGTCGCAATTGTAGGAGAGTCGGGTTGCGGAAAAAGTGCATTAGCCCTTTCCATTATGGGTCTTCATAATAAGAAAACGACGAAACTTGAGGGGCAAGTTAACTTCAAAGGTCAGAATCTTTTGAATCTGACAGCGCGCAAGTTGAACAAAGTCCGAGGCAAAGACATAGGAATGATTTTCCAAGACCCGATGACTGCACTCAATCCGTTGGCGACAATTGGCAGACAGATTGAAGAACCTATGGATTATCACATGAATCTTTCGTCTGCGGCTAAAAAGAAGCGTGTTCTTGATCTTCTGAACCGTGTAGGTATTAAGAATGAACAACGCGTTTATAAGCAATATCCACATGAATTGTCTGGTGGTATGAGACAACGTGTCGTAATTGCGATTGCGTTAGCTTGTGATCCAGTTGTTCTAATTGCGGATGAGCCTACGACTGCTTTGGACGTAACGATTCAAGCGCAAATCATGGATCTCATGAAGGAACTTCAAAACCAAATCAAATCAGGTATTATCCTAATTACGCATGACCTGGGTGTCGTAGCTGAAATGGCTGACCGTGTAGCGGTTATGTATGCCGGAGAAATAGTGGAAATTGCGGAGGTTCGTGAGCTATTCGCTAATCCGTTGCATCCCTATACACGCTCTTTGCTAAATTCAATTCCTGCGAATATGGAAGCGAAGGCGAAACTTCATGTCATCGAAGGAATCGTGCCTTCCATACAAAACTTGAACCGTGAAGGTTGCAGGTTTGCCCCAAGAATTCAATGGGTGGCTAAGGAAGAGCATGAAGTGAATCCCAAACTAAATGAAGCACTGCCAGGACATTTCGTTCGTTGCAGTTGCTACAAAAACTTCCACTTCCCAGAGGAGAGATTAGGAGAAGTGAATTATGTCATTACTTAGAGTCAATAACTTAAAAGTACATTATCCAATTCGTGGTGGTTTTCTCCGTCGTGTCGTCGATCAAGTAAGAGCAGTTGACGGTGTAAGTTTTGACTTGCAACCAGGTGAAACATACGGTCTTGTGGGTGAGTCAGGTTGTGGTAAGACGACAACTGGACGAGCAATTATAGGACTAAATAATGCAACAAGCGGGGAAATTTTGTTCGAAGGAAATGACCTTGCAAAACTGAGACGTTCAGAAAAAAGAATACATACAAAAGATATTCAAATGATTTTCCAGGATCCGTATTCATCACTGAATGGACGGAAGAATGTCTTGAGTATAATTGCTGAACCGCTACGGAATTATGAACGCATGTCACCTGGTGAAGAATTGAAAAAGGTTCAAGCGCTAATTGAACGAGTTGGATTGAATCCGGAGTCGATTTACAAATACCCCCACCAATTTTCCGGTGGGCAAAGGCAGCGTATTGGTATCGCGCGAGCACTGACATTGAATCCGAAATTGATTATTGCAGATGAACCTGTTTCAGCACTGGATGTATCGGTTCAGGCACAGGTTTTGAACTTCATGCAGGAAATCCAAAAAGAATTTAATCTCACGTACTTGTTCATATCGCATGACTTGGGCATCATACAGCATATGTGTGACCGTATCGGAATCATGTATAAAGGCCGTTTTGTTGAAGAAGGTACGGCGGCTGATGTCTACAATAATCCTCAGCACTTATACACGAAAAGACTAATTGCAGCAATTCCGGAAATGAACCCGGAAAAGCGATTTGAGAAAACGAATCTTCGTAAGTCCATTAACGAAGAATACCGGGCAAACTATGATAGTTATTTCGATAAAGATGGACGGATGTTCGATCTGAAGAGGGTTTCCGATACGCATTCCGTTGCATTGCAGTAAAGGAGATTATGAAAAGATGCTGACATTTATTCTTAGAAGAACGTTAATCATGATTCCGCAACTAATCCTTCTCAGCTTAATAATCTTTTTGCTTGCAAAAGCAATGCCGGGCGATGCGGTAACGAGTGCCTTTCAGGGCAACCCGGATGCAACGCCAGAACAAATAGAGAAGATTCGTGAAAAACTTGGTCTTAATGATCCTTGGTATGTTCAATATGGAACATGGATTGGAAATGCGGTTCAGGGTGACCTAGGTCAGTCATATACGCACAAACAACCGGTCACGACATTACTTGCCGGGAGAGTTGCCAATACACTGCTGTTAGCAATAGGTACATTAATTGTCACGTATATAATTGCTATTCCACTTGGCATTATTGCTGGGAGATGGACAGATACGTGGGCGGATAAAATCATTGTCACGTATAATTACTTCGCATTTGCAACACCGCTATTCGTTTTTGCGTTATTAATGCTGTTTTTATTCAGCTTCATATTAGGTTGGTTTCCAATCGGTGGCAGTGTCGACATACGGGCTGAGGCAGGATCGTGGGAATATATCGTCAGTAAAGTGGAACACCTCGTTTTACCCGTCATGTCAGGTGCGCTACTTATGACGTTCGGGACCATCCAATACTTACGTAACGATATTATCGATACAAAGTTGAAAGATTTCGTCAAGACTGCCCGTGCTAAAGGGGTTCCGGAAGGTAAAGTGTATACGCGTCATATCTTGCGCAACTCTTTGCTACCGATTGCGGCATTTTTAGGATATGAAATTACAGGCCTTATCGCCGGTTCAATCTTCATCGAAATGGTTTTCAGTTATCCCGGACTCGGAAAACTTTTCATAGAGTCGGTCTTGGGACGTGACTTTACGGTGGTTACAGCTCTTGTCATGATTTCAGGCGCAGCTGCAATTGTCGGTACGATGCTATCGGATATTATCCTCAGCATTGTCGATCCACGTATCCGTATTGACTGATGAAAATGTAGAGAAAAGATGAGGAGGGGAAACGAGTGGTAGTGTTAAATGAAAAAGAACTAATGGCAAAAGAAAAGTTGAATAATCCGTCATTTATGAAAACAATTTGGCGTGAAATAAAGAACGATAAAATGGCCTTGGGTTCAATAATCTTACTAACAATCATTCTGTCGGCCGCCTATATATCTCCATTATTCATTGACCAAGTAGCGATGACTCGCGTTAACTTTTTTAACAACTGGAAAGCGCCATCTGCAGCTAATTGGCTTGGGACGGATGATGGTGGACGAGATGTGCTCAGCCAGCTACTGCTAGGGACGAGGAACTCTTTTACAATTGGTTTAAGTGTAACTTTAATAGCAGGTGTTTTTGGATTGACGGTTGGTCTGATTTCAGGCTTTTACGGAGGGCTCGTCGACAATATCATTATGCGTATCATTGACTTCCTAATGGTATTGCCGTCACTTATGATCATCATTGTTTTCGTAGTTATTGTTCCAAAATATACGATTTTCAATTTCATCTTAATCATGAGCGCATTCGCTTGGTTTGGTAAAGCACGCCTAATTCGCTCTAGAGGACTTGCTGAGAGGGAACTTGATTATATCAATGCTTCTAAGACGTTGGGGACCCCGAGTTGGAAAATTATGTTTTTTGAACTTTTTCCCAACCTGAGTTCACTCGTTATAGTCAATATGACACTGACGCTTGCAGGGAATATCGGACTAGAAACAGGTCTTACATTCCTAGGGTTTGGACTGCCGGCAGGAACGCCTTCTCTCGGCTCGCTAATCAGCTATGCGGTAAATCCGGATGTTGTGCAAAATAAGTGGTGGATATGGTTACCCGCAGCATTACTGATTTTAGTAATGATGCTGTGTATAAATTATGTTGGGCAAGCGGTTAAACGTGCGTCCGACGCAAGGCAAAGATTAGCTTAAAAAAAGGGGAGGTAATACAATTGGTAAAAAAGAAACTTATGCTACTCGTTGGTCTGATGCTTGTTCTCAGCATGTTTTTAGCTGCATGTGCAGGCGAAAAAAGCACGGATGGCGACAAAGGTAAAGATGAAGGCAAAGAAGGAACAAAAACAGAGGACGGAAAAGAAGAAGAGCCTGCTGATGAAAGCGGAGAACTCGTATTTCCACTGGACGTTTCAAACACTGGAGGAGTAGTAGAAGACGGTGAAGTAACATTTGGTCTTGTATCTGACACGCCATTTGAAGGTACATTAAACCGCGTATTCTACTCTGGAGCTCCAGACTTTGATATAATCGAATTCTTTGACGAAGATCTTTTAGACGTTGACGGTGACTATTTGATCACGAACAATGGTGCAGCGGACTATACAATCTCTGATGACAACAAAACAATTACTGTTACTATCAAAGATGGCGTTAAATGGCACGATGGTGAGCCTGTAAAAGCTGATGACCTTCTATACTCATATGAACTTCTTGGTCATCCTGATTACACAGGAGAACGCTACACGTTCATGATTGAAAACGTAGTAGGTATGCCTGAGTACCATGAAGGTAAAACTGACAAAATTTCGGGTATTGAAGTAAAAGACGATAAAACAATTGCGGTTACATTCACAGAAGCTACACCATCACTTCTCTCAGGTTTCTGGTCTTCGCCAACTCCTAGACACTATCTAGGCGATATCGCTTCACTTGACGAGATCGTAGCATCTGAAAAAATCCGTACAAAGCCGATTGGTTTCGGACCATACAAAGTTACCAAAGTTATTCCAGGCGAATCAGTTCTTTTCGAACGCTATGATGAGTACTGGAGAGGTAAACCAGCACTAAAATCAATCGATCTTAAAGTAGTAAGTTCTGCGTCAGTACTTGAGTCACTTAAAAAAGGTGAAGTCGATTATGCAGAAATTCCGGTTGATCAATACGAAGTTGCAAAAGGACTCGAAAACATCGAACTTCTTGCAAAAGTTGACACTGCATACACATATATCGGTTTCAAACTAGGTAAATGGGATGCAGCTAAGAAAGAAAACATCACTGATCCTAACGCAAAACTATCTAACAAGCTAGTACGTCAAGCAATGTGGCATGCAATGGATAACGAAACAATTGGTAAAGAACTTTACCATGGTCTTCGTTTCCCTGCAACAAGCCTGATTATACCTGTTTTCGCAAGCTTCCACGATGCGAGCATCGAAGGACGCTCATATGATCCTGAAAAAGCAAAAGCACTTCTTGACGAAGCTGGATATGTTGATACTGACAGCGATGGTTTCCGTGAAGATCCAGAAGGTAAAGAATTCGTTCTTAACTTCGCTTCAATGGAAGGCGGAGAAACGGCAGAACCAATTGCACAATTCTATATGCAAAACTGGGCTGACGTAGGTATTAAGGTACAACTTCTAGACGGTCGTCTACATGAATTCAACTCATTCTACGATATGGTAGAACTTGATGATCCTAAAATTGATATTTATCAAGCTGCATGGGGAACTGGAACAGATCCGGATCCTGAAGGTCTATACGGCAGAACTGCAGCGTTCAACTACACGCGTTACACGAGCGAAAAGAACGACGAGCTTCTTGCAGCTGGTACATCAGAAAAGTCATTTGACACTGAGTTCCGTAAAGACATCTACAATCAATGGCAAGCGCTAATGGTTGAAGACGTTCCTGTAGCACCAACTGTTTACCGTTACTCTCTAATGGGTGTTAACAAGCGCATTGTTAACTACTCTATCGATCCGGCATCTGAAATTCGCCTTTTCGAAATGGGTGTAAGCGAATAATTACAAATCAAAAACCGTTACCTGGATTATTCCAGGTAACGGTTTTTATTTTGGAGAGTTATTGCAATTAAACCAAAAAATGTTACAATTACAGTTAACTAATTAATAGAATATTTAGATTTGATAGATAAGTAGGCTGGGGGGATAACGCATGGCGGTGTACATAGTAAAACGCTTCTTCATGATGATTGCTACGATACTTATCATTGCAACATTGACCTTTTTCCTCATGCATGCGATACCTGGATCGCCATTCGATGAAGAAAGGACGTCGAATCCAACAATCCAGGCAAATCTTGAAAAATTCTATAAGCTTGATCAGCCAGTTGGCGTTCAATATGTGTATTATTTAAAGTCAATTGCGACATTTGATTTTGGGCCGTCCATAAAGAAACCGAATGAGTCCGTTAACAGCTTACTTGCAAGGGGATTCCCAATATCATTTGAGCTTGGGATGATCACCATTTTGGTTGCGGTTGTATCGGGTATCATTCTTGGTACATTTGCTGCTCTACGGCATAACGGGTTTATTGATTATATGGCTATGACGTTTGCTGTTATAGGAATATCCGTTCCGAACTTTGTACTTGCTACACTATTAATCCAGCAAGTCGCCGTCACATGGCAATTGTTGCCGCCGGCGACGTGGAGTAGCCCTCTTCATATGATATTACCGACATTGGCACTGGCAACAGGCCCAACTGCAATCATCGCAAGGCTAACTAGGGCAAGCATGCTAGAAGTTCTGACGCAAGACTATATGAAGATGGCACGCGCGAAGGGACTTTCACCGTTTCGCATCGTTGTGCGACACGCACTGCGTAATGCACTTTTACCAGTTGTCACGATAATGGGAACGATGCTTGCAGGTATATTAACAGGGACATTTGTCATTGAGAAAATTTTTGCGATACCGGGAATGGGTAAATATTTCGTTGAAAGTATTAATAATCGAGATTACCCAGTTATTATGGGATCTACCGTTTTCTACAGCGCATTTCTCGTCTTCATGCTGTTCCTCGTTGACATCGTTTACGGCTTCCTGGATCCGCGCATTAAACTTCACAGGAAGGATGGTGATGTGTAATGGTGCAGCGAGAAGAAAGGGTAGTCGTTCAGGATGAGTGGTTCAGACCAAAGGAGAAGGACGCGGGTAAACAAGAATTAGTCGTAAGACCATCATTATCCTATTGGAAAGATGCCTGGCACCGCTTGCGAAAAAACAAACTAGCGATGGCGGGACTTATTTTTCTTATCGTCTTAACGTTGTGTGCACTATTTGGGCCGCTACTCTCACCACATTCTGTGACGGGAACAGATTATCCGAATCAGAACAAAGCACCTTCTGCTGAACATTGGTTTGGAACAGATGAAGCGGGGCGTGATGTCTTTACCCGTACATGGTATGGCGCACGTATTTCGCTATTCGTAGGAGTCATGGCAGCCTTAATCGATTTCTTCATAGGCATTATCTATGGCGGCATTAGCGGGTATAAAGGCGGGCGAACCGACACACTTATGATGCGCATTATTGAAATACTGTATGGATTGCCACATTTGCTTGTTGTTATCTTATTGATGGTTGTGATGGGTGCGAGTTTGACGACAATCATCATTGCACTGACGATAACGGGATGGGTCGGAATGGCCCGTATCGTGAGGGGACAAGTTCTCCAAATTAAAAACTATGAATTTGTTACTGCTTCGAAATCGTTTGGTGCGAAGACTCCGAGGATCATCCGGAAAAATTTATTGCCAAATACAATGGGCCCAATTATCGTTCAGATGACACTTACTGTACCAAGTGCCATATTCGCGGAGGCTTTCCTTAGCTTCCTCGGACTCGGCATTCAAGTTCCATTTGCAAGCTGGGGCGTCATGGCGAACGATGCACTTCCAGTTATTTTGTCGGGTCACTGGTGGCGTTTGTTCTTCCCGGCATTTTTCATTTCAATGACGATGTTTGCATTTAACGTCCTAGGTGACGGTATGCAAGACGCGCTCGATCCGAAGTTGAGGGGGTGATGGGTTTTGAATGAACATCAATTGGATAATGCGAAAGTACTGGTCCGTAATCGGCAGGAGGACGTGCTCCTTTTTGACAGGCAAGTAGATTCTGAGAAACAGCATGACAAGAAAAGAAGGCGTAAAGCAGTTTCCACTGAAAAAGTGCTTTCTGTGGAAAATATACACGTATCTTTCAAAACGTTTGGCGGCGAAGTCCAGGCGCTACGTGGCGTGTCGTTCGAACTGTACAAAGGGGAAACGCTCGCAATTGTAGGAGAATCAGGATGTGGGAAAAGTGTCACAGCAAATACAATCATGGGGTTAATCCCACAGCCGCCAGGACGAATAAAGGATGGTAAGGTCCTATTCAAAGGGAAAGACCTGACCAAACTGAACAAAACAGGCCTTCGGAAGATTCAAGGCGTTGATATTTCTATGATTTTTCAAGATCCGATGACAGCGCTTAATCCGACACTCCAAATAGGCGAACAGTTAACCGAGGGTTACCGGACGCATCACAAAGTTAGTAAAGGAGATGCACGGAAGAAAGCGATTGAAATGCTGGAACTAGTCGGTATTCCGAATCCACAAGAGCGGCTGAAACAATACCCGCACCAGTTTTCAGGAGGAATGAGGCAACGTATTGTCATTGCGATTGCACTTATCTGTGAACCGGAGCTGTTAATTGCAGACGAGCCGACAACCGCGCTTGACGTTACAATTCAAGCACAAATTCTTGAGCTATTCGATGAAATTCAAAAAAAGACGGGCGTCTCAATCATTCTGATTACGCATGATCTCGGTGTCGTTGCCAAGATCGCAGACCGCATCGCAGTCATGTATGCAGGAAAAGTGATTGAAATTGGTGAGAAACGAGAAATTTTCTACACGGCAAAACACCCGTATACACAAGGCTTGCTGAAATCTGTACCGCGGCTTGACTTGAAAGAGGAAGAGTTACAACCGATTGAGGGAACACCTCCGGATTTATTCTCACCGCCGAAAGGATGTCCATTTACGGCAAGATGTCCGCTCGCGATGGATGTCTGCGACCGCGTTTATCCAGAAACAACACAACTCTCCAAAGACCATGCAGTGGATTGTTGGCTGCAGGATGAACGCGCGAAACGGGTTTTCGCTTAAACGTTGGGTACACGCACGTAAGTGCTTCCATATTCATGACAAATAAAGGGGGATTTTGAATGAAGAAGTGGTTAACGTTTCTAATGGTAGCGTTGCTCGCGCTTGTGCTTGCAGCTTGTACGGCTACAGAAGATGCAGGAAAAGAACCGGAGAAAGTGAAGGATGACGGTGAAAAAGAGGAACCGGTCGCAGCGGAAAAGATCCTTTACTTGAACAATGGTGAGGAACCAACGTCATTCGATCCATCTGTCGGGTTCAATGCGGTTTCATGGGGTGCATTGAATAACTTGATGGAAGGATTGACGCGTCTGTCAGAAGATCACCTTGCTGTAGAGGCGACAGCAGAAAAGATTGATGTTTCTGAAGATGGCCTGACATATACATTTTCCATCCGTGATACTGCGAAATGGTCAAATGGGGATCCTGTTGTAGCGGGGGACTTTGTCTATGCTTGGCGCCATATGCTTAACCCAGAGACAGCTTCACCTGCTTCGTTCCTGGCGTATTTCATCGAAGGAGCGGAAGCCTATAATACTGGGGAGGGTGCTGCTGAGGATGTAGCTGTAGAAGCACCAGACGAGAAAACATTTGTCGTAACATTAACGGCTCCAAATGAGGCGTTCTTAAATATTATTACAAATCCAAGTTTCTTCCCGATTAATGAAAAAGTGGCGACTGCTGATTCAAAATGGTTTACAGAAGCGGCATCGTTTGTTGGGAATGGTCCATTCAAATTAGCTTCATGGGACCATGATGTGAGTTTCATATTCGAAAAGAATGAAAATTATTGGGATGCAGACGCTGTTAAGCTCGACAAAGTGAATTGGGTCATGGTCAACGATCCAACAACTGAATATCAAATGTACGAATCGAGTGAGCTGGACCAATCAGGCGTACCACCTGAACTGGCGGAAAAGTTGAAAGATAGTGATGAACTGCGCATTGACGACCAGGCGGGGCTTTACTTCTACCGTTTCAATACGTCAATGGAACCTTTCACAAATAAGAAGATTCGAAAAGCATTCGGACTCGCGGTTAATCAGGAAGAAATCGTTGAGTATGTAACAAAAAATGGTGAAAAACCAGCACATGGTTTCGTCACATACGGATTCATCGGCCCCGATGGCAAGGAATTCCGTGATTCTGTCGGTAAACTTGTTGAATTTAATAAGGATGAGGCGAAAAAGCTTCTAGAAGAGGGCATGAAAGAAGAAGGCTATACAGAATTACCAGCAGTGGACTTAACATATTCAACGAGTCCATCTCATCAAAATATCGCAGTAGCGCTACAAGCGACGTTCAAGGAAGTTCTTGGCGTTGACGTAGGATTGAAAACAGTTGAGAGCGCAGTTTTTGCGTCTGAACAAAAAGAGTTTAAATACCAGCTGTCCCGCTCTTCTTTCTTGCATGACTATGCGGATCCAGTGAACGCGCTTGAAAGTTTTATCACGGACTCTTCCATGAACCGAACAACGTGGTCGAATGCAGAATATGATAAGCTTATTACGGACGTTAAAAATGAAACAGATGCAAATAAGCGCTGGGAATTGTTAAAACAGGCAGACCAGCTTCTAATGGAAGAAATGCCTGTCTTCCCGATTTATTACTACAACCAGACAACGCTTGAGAAGCCTGGCGTTACTGGGATTTTGCGTCATCCCGTTGGCTATGTCGACTTGAAGTATGCAGATAAGAACTAATTGAAAGTCGCGGCGTCCGTTGTGGCGCCGTTTTTTTTCTCCTAAGGAAATACGACAATGTACTTTAACAAGGCCGCTGAAAAAGTTCTTTATTATAATAAGAACTAGTTGATTGTAGTGGAAAGCGTCCGCTCGGAACAAGGAAATCGGGCTTTTTTAGCGCCCTCCATTTTAACTAGCAAATGCGTTATGAATGAAAGGAAGTTTTACTCATGAAAATACGACCACAACGCCTACAAAAAGGGGACACAATTGGTATCATCGCCCCGTCAAGCCCGCCCAATCAGGAAAGTTTGGAAAAGTCACTTGCGTTTCTTGAACAACTCGGATTGAAATGGAAGTTTGGAAAAAATATGAACAATGTCAACGGCTATCTTGCGGGAACAGACGACGAACGGCTTAATGACTTACACGACATGTTTGCAGATTCGGAAGTGAAAGGAATCATTTGTGCAGGCGGCGGATTTGGTTCGGCCCGCTATGCCGATAAAATCGATTTACAGTTGATGAAAGAGAAGCCTAAAATCTTTTGGGGTTTCAGTGATATTACATTCCTGCACACGGCGATGGGTCTGTATTCTAATCTCGTCACTTTTCACGGTCCTATGCTTGCGTCTTGTGTCGGAAAAGACACGTTCCACGAATTATCAGCGAAAATGTTCCAACAGTTATTCGAACCAATGGAACTTCATTACACGGAAGCGATTTCACCTCTTGAAACCATTACAGCTGGAGTAGCCCAGGGAGAACTCGTTGGCGGGAATTTGTCCTTGCTTGCCAGTGGAATTGGGACTAAGTTCGAAGTGGATACAAAAGGGAAGTTGCTATTTATCGAAGATGTCGGTGAAGAGCCTTACAAAGTTGACGGGCTCCTCAATCAGTTGCGCCTTTCGGGTAAATTGAAGGAAGCTGCAGGAATTATCATCGGTGATTTTTCAAAAGCTGAACCGAAAAAACGGAAAGAATCGCTGACGCTTGATGAAGTGTTCGATCATTACACAGCGAATCTCGGCATACCTGTCGTGAAGGGTTTTAAAATCGGACACTGCGAACCTCATTTTGCGATACCACTCGGAATCGGCGCAAAACTCGACGCGGACAACAAGACACTGACAATATTGCCTGGAGTGGAATAATCGATTTTGAATGCAACGCCCAGCTGATGAAGTAAAACCAGTTTGGCTCATGCCTGAAATTGACCTTGAATTCGAATGACTGTGACACCTACGAAAAGGAGTGGTTTGGTCGATGGGTACGAACTTGAACACGTGGTATTGTTCCGTTTCAGTTGCAACCGTGTGGACATCACCGGAATCTGCCAGGGAAATTGACGAGCCAGGAATTGTAAACCCAGTCAGGTTAACGAAATGGCTCGAAAACTTAGCTTTCGAAGAGCGCCTCGATTTATGTAATGGGAACCGGATTCAGACCCAGTTGCTTTACGGTGAACCGGTCATCGTGGAAGAGGTACAAGATGCGTGGGCGAAAGTGATTGCTGTCTGGCAGCCTTCAACTAAAGACAAGCGCGGTTATCCTGGATGGGTCCCACTCGCGCAACTAAAAGAAGCGGAACCGATTCACGCGATTGGATTTAGTAGAGTGACTGCTGGGAAAGCACAATTGTGGAACGCGGACGGTACTCCGTCAATTGTCATTCCATTTAATTCAATACTGCCCTATATTGGTGAATCAGGTAACTATTTACGAGTATGCACACCGGATGGAGAAGCATTGTTATTGAAGGAGAACGTAGAACTTGCGCCTTCCGTCCATCAATTTGAGAAAAAGCCTGTTTCAGATGCTGTCGACAAAGGTCTTGTGTTTCTTGACTTACCTTACTTATGGGGAGGTATGTCAACGTATGGCTACGATTGTTCTGGTTTTACATACAATATGCTGAAAGCCTGCGGACACTCCATTCCGCGGGACGGCGGAGATCAGGCACGCAGTGGTAAAGAAATTCCAGTAGATAATCAATCGCTCTGGGCAAAAGGGGACCTCCTCTTCTTTGCTGATAATGAAGGAAAAGCAAGTGTCCGTCACGTCGGGTTTTATTTTGGAGAGGGGATGCTTCTCCATTCCCATTCAACAGGAAAGTCAATTGAAGTGATGAAACTTGCAGGTACAAAACTAGCGCGTGAGCTATGCGCCGTCCGACGTTATGGCATTATAGAAGGAGGCGTACGAGCATGACAAATCGGGTTTTATTGACCGTAAAAGATTTGAAACGTCATTTTGACGTGGGGCGCGGAGAGAAGTTAAAAGCGGTCGACGGAATTAGTTTCGATATTTACAAAGGGGAAACGTTTGGGCTTGTTGGAGAGTCCGGTTGCGGTAAATCAACGGCAGGCCGTACGATTCTTGGATTGTACAATAAAACAGACGGCGAAGTGCTGTATAACGGGCAAAGCATTCACGATATGACGACTAAAGAAAGGGAACGTTTCCTAAAGAAAATGCAAATGATCTTTCAAGATCCCTATGCGTCGTTGAATCCGCGTTCTACGGTCTATGAAATCATTGCTGAGCCAATGCAAGTGCATGGGTTGTACAAGTCAAAGGTGGAAATGCGTAATCGGGTTTTTGAGTTACTGGAGGACGTCGGGCTAAGTCGGGATCATGCAAATCGCTATCCACATGAATTTTCCGGCGGGCAGCGTCAGCGAATCGGCATTGCCCGCTCACTCGCACTCGATCCAGAATTCATCATTGCGGATGAACCCATTTCGGCACTTGATGTTTCTGTACAAGCACAAGTTGTTAAGTTATTACAGCGACTACAGCGTGAAAAAGGCTTAACGTATCTGTTTATCGCCCATGATTTGTCGATGGTGAAATACATCTCTGATCGCATTGGCGTCATGTACCTTGGTCATATGGTGGAATTGACGACAAGTGCACAACTATACGATAAACCTCTCCATCCGTATACGGAAGCACTGTTATCGGCCATTCCGATTCCTGATCCGGACATCGAAGAATCGCGCGAACGCATTTTACTGCAAGGCGAACTGCCAAGCCCCATCAATCCACCGTCAGGTTGCGTCTTCCGTACACGGTGTCCCTATGCAATGGATGTCTGTGCAGCATTGAAGCCCAAGTGGCTTGAGAAAGAATCAGATCACTTCGTCGCCTGTCACTTGTATGATGAACAAGTAATGACACGACCTGATGCAGTTGCAGTAGTCGAGCTGTCCCGCTAAACTGGGACGGCTTTTTTCATTTTCATTTGAACGAAGTATTAACTCTTGCGAAAGACCTGGTATTACTACTTCGCTCAGCGTGATGCTATCTAGCTCTGAAAGGCGCGAGTAGCTTAAACCACGAGAAGTAGAATATACTAGAGTGAGGAAAATCAATTATGAAAGTTATTTGATGGAGGACATTATGTTAAATAAGAAGCTAAAGATTTTACTCGTTTTTTCCCTACTGGTACTCGTTGCTTCCGGTTGTGCGAAAAAAGCGGATACTGATACTAAACCAAAAGAAAATCGCCTCGTATACGCCTCTGAGTCCGAATTTGAAGGACTAAATCCGATTCTTGAAGAGACAAACCTGGATTCATTACTATTCCGGGGTCTAATGAGGTTCGATGAAAAGAATGAGGCTATTACAGACATTGCAAAATCATATACTATTTCTCCAGACTACTTAACGTATACATTCATTTTAGAAGAGGGCATCAAGTTCCATGATGGCAAAGCCCTGACGGCTGAAGATGTCATTTTCACAATTGAAAGCATCTTGGATGATAAAAATGCTTCCTTTTTAAAAGCAGATTTCACTGAAGTTGATTCTTTGACGAAAGTGGACGAGCTATCATTTGAAATGAAGTTAAAACATCCATTTGTACCGATACTCGATAAATTGACAGTACCAATCTTGCCAAAGCATGCATTTGAAAATGTCGAAATGCGTACGGCTGAGTTCAATAGCCACCCCATCGGTGCAGGCCCTTATATGTTTGATAAATGGGATCGGGGAAACAGTTTGACATTGAAAGCATACAACGATTTCCATGGTACAACTCCATCTATCGAAAAAGTGATTTTTAAATTCATCCCAGATAGTAATGTCCGGGCGCTGCAATTAAAATCAGGTGAAGTCGATATTGCGTTACTTGACCCAGTGCAGGCGATAAGTTTGAAAGGTGAAAAGAATATTGACATACATGATATAGAATCAGCAGATTACCGCGGTATTCTTTATAATATGAACAAAGAATTATGGACTGATGTCAATGTGAGACGTGCTTTTAACTACGCAACGGATCGTACAGCAATCGTCAAAGGCATTTTAAAAGGGTACGGAACGGAAGCGTATTCGCCGCTTCAAAAACACGCCTTTAACAATGCTGAAGTTGAGAAATATGAGTATGACGTTAAAAAAGCGCAAACGCTTCTGGATGAAGCGGGTTGGAAAGAAGGAAAAGAGGGCTTCCGTTATAAAAACGGTGAAAGATTAGCATTTACGATTACAGTTCCTGCAACCGATACAGTTCGTGTGAACATAGCAAACTTCACAGCTGAAGGTTTTAAAGCAATCGGTGCTGATGTAAAAGTAGCTGCACTCGACTGGAGTGCAATTACCATTGAAGATACTGATGCGTTCGTAATCGCTTGGGGAAGCCCATACGATGCGGATCATCACACGCACATTTTGTTCAGAACAGATCAGTCGAGCAAAACAAGTTCAGGATACAACTTCGGTGATTACTCAAATGCAAAAGTGGATACTTTGCTAGAGAAAGGCCGTTTATTAACAGATACAGATGAGAGAAAAGCTGTCTATATGGAGTTTCAGAAGGAACTAGCACTGGATCCGCCGTATGATTTAATTGCCTATGCAAATGCAATTTATGGCATCAATAAAAGTCTGGAAGGCGTAAAAGAACGAACACTCGGTCATCATGGATCTGGTTTTCTTTGGAACGTCGAGGAGTGGAAGTGGAATGAACGTTAAATGGGTTGTGAAGCGATTGATGGCGGGAGTAAGTGTCCTTTTTATCATTAGCTTCCTCTCTTTTTTCATCATGCACTTGGCTCCCGGGGATCCGGCGACGGCTTTCTATGGAGGCAATGCACAAACATTAAACGCGGCTGAAAAAGAACGAATCAGCCGTGCTTTTTCGCTAGATCGCCCTGTGATTGTGCAATATGGCACATGGCTAAAGGAAACACTGCAAGGGAATTTAGGTTATTCGTCTAGAGAAGGCCGTCCTGTTAAGATCATTCTTCTAGAACGTTTGCCAAATACGTTATTACTTTCAAGTGTAACCTTACTATTCATTATTATTGGTTCGCAATGGATTGGTACCGTCGCAGGTATGAAAGCCGGCTCATTGTGGGATAAAGGGCTATCGACAATAAGTATTGCGACATCTTCCATACCATCATTTTGGCTAGGGATTTTATTCATCTCATTCTTTTCGGTGAAACTCGGAATTCTTCCGTCCTCGGGTACGGGGGATATCGGAGGTGATGGAGGACTCTTAGACAAACTTCGCCATCTCATTTTGCCAGCAGCCGTTATCATTCTTACCCATGTAGGCATATACGCGCGCTTCCTTCAAGAAAGTATAAAAGCAGAAAGCAGTAAATATTATGTAATGGTTGCGAGGGCAAATGGAGTTGTGGAAAGTAAAATCAGAAAAGGGATTTTGCGCAACGCATCCATTCCGTATTTGAATTACATCGGAATGACAATTCCTTCGTTTTTTGGTGGATCAATTATCGTTGAATCTCTTTTTTCGTGGGCGGGACTTGGACAGCTAATGGTAAAAGCGGTGATGATGAAAGACTTCCCGCTGATCATGGGCGGCATCCTTTTTATCGGGCTGCTCGTTGTCTTAAGTTTATTCGTCATCGACCTCATCATGTATGCAGTGGATCCCAAATTACGGAAGGGGGCATACAGTAGATGAAACTTCAAAAAACAATTCTATTCTGGTCTATGGTCCTTGGGGTGATTGTCATCATGACGGTTTTCGCGGGACTTTTTTCAACACATCTGCCAAACGAAATGGATATGGATGAAATATATGTACCGCCAGGAGAAGGCCATTTGCTAGGAACGGATCATCTTGGGCGCGACGTGTTTTCCCGTCTACTGGAAGGCGGAAAAGTAACGCTCACTGTTGCGGGTACTTCTGTAATTCTATCCCTCATTATCGGTGTACTTTACGGCGGAATTAGCGGTTACGCGGGGGGCTATGTAGATGCGGTAATGATGCGGTTTCTCGAAGCGCTAATTACAATCCCATCTCTAATCCTAATTCTGGCGTTTCAAGCATTTATGCAAGGCGGCATGTGGAGTATGGCGCTAGTCATAGGAGTTACGGGGTGGCTAGTTACTGCACGCATCGTTAGATCTGAATTCATCCGCCTTAGAGAAACTGAATTTGTAAAAATGGCTAAAATGTTCGGGACACCGCTGTGGCAAATCATTTTTGGCCATTTGCTACGTAATAGTGTGCCTGCTATTTTTGTTGTTACATTGTTCAACTTTGCTGGAGCGGTGTTCATCGAAGTATCGCTTAGTTTTCTCGGCATCGGTGTACCGCCGTCGATACCTTCATGGGGAAATATGCTATACTACGCGCAAAATGATATTTTGATTGGTGCATGGTGGATTGGTTTGTTCCCGGGAATCATGATTTTCATAACGATTCTATCCGTTAACTTTATAGGTGAAGCATTGAAAAATCCAAAACGGAGGCGGTCAAATGCTTAAGGTGGACGGATTATCAATAGTTGTCGATGAACAGTGCGTTGTAGAGAATAGTTCGTTTTCGATTCCACGCGGAAAGATTACGTCAATTATCGGCGAAAGCGGCAGTGGGAAAAGTATGACTGTCGCAGCATTGCTCGGGATCTTGCCAGTGGGTATGAAGGCGACTGGACAGGCCTTGTTTAATGGTAAGAACTTAATTAACAGCTCAACCGAGGAAATTACGGAAATTAGGAAATCACATATCTTCACGATTTTCCAAGATGCAGCAAACAGTTTTAATCCGTCTGTGAAAATGAAGTATCAACTTTATGCCTTTTCCGGAGAACGGATAGGGGATACTGTTGAACAGTTTTGTGTGAAAATGGCCGGTGCTTTGAGCAGTCTCGGTCTTTCGAATGACGTTTTCCGTCAGTATCCGTTCGAACTATCAGGTGGAATGTTACAGCGTTGTATGATTGCATGTGCCTTGTACGTGAAGCCGGATCTCTTAATTGCAGATGAACCTACATCCGCACTTGATAGAGTGTTGCAGCAGGACTTTATAGCTTTACTAAAAAAGTTGAATGAGGAGCAAGGGACGACGATTTTATTAATCACGCATGACTTGGATGTCGTAGCTGATGCGGCACATGAAATGGTCGTCATGCAAGCTGGTAAAGTGATTGAGACAGGAAGTGTTAAGGAACTATTTAGACGGCCAGAGCATTCCTATACAAAACGACTTCTGGACAGTCGATTTTAACAGGGAGAAATTAAGTTCCATTTCTCCCTGTTAAAGCCTCCGGCGGATGTCACAGATTTTGAAAGGAGTTAAGAGGAAGGCAGTCTAAGTTCGCGACGTCCTGTCGCAACAAGGAAGGATTGAACTATATCCTTCGCCACTGCATGACCCACAAGGAAGGATGCAGTTCAATCCTTCCCCCCTGTAGGCCTCAAGCTCAATTCAAAATCTTGACGCAATTACGCCGAGGCGTGATTGATGTGTTGGAAAGGTTGGAAAGAGCATGCTATTAACTGTGGAGAATATATCGAAAAGCTACCGCAAAGAGAAGAAAGTTCTTCGTGGAATTGATATGGCTATCGGGGAAGGTGAAATCGTAGGTCTTGTTGGAGAAAGTGGTAGTGGGAAAAGTACTTTGTCACGTCTTATAATGCAGCTTGAAGCCCCCGAAACGGGTGTTGTTTCCTTTCATGGGGCACCCATAACGAGGAATACGAAAAAAGCATTCTACAAAAAATGCCAGCTGATTTTTCAAAATGCATCGGCGGCTCTTAATCCAACTTGGACTGTCAAAGAAATTCTGAGGGAGCCGTTACGCAATAGAAGTGGTGACCGAGATACGTATATTCGTCATATGCTCGGGAATGTAAAACTGACCGAAGTGCATTTGAATCGACGTCCATATGAATTGAGCGGCGGTGAAAGGCAGCGTGTCAACTTACTGAGGTCCATCCTCATTCAGCCAGAATTGTTAGTATGCGACGAAATTGTCTCTAGTCTCGATCGATTAATACAAAAAGAGATTATAGACTTACTCATCAAACTGAATCGGGAGACCGGTATGGCGATTCTTTTTATTTCTCATGATTTACAGGTTGTCGAATATATGTGCAACCGTATTTATGTTATGAAAGAGGGAGAGATTGTCGATGAAAGTGTTAAACAGGAAGGAGAATTCAAGTTTTCCCATCCCTATTCGAAAAAGTTATTTGGCTGAAAATGAAAAGGTTTTACTCACCTCATCGAACGCTTCCTATTCCATAGCTTTATTAAAAAAGCCATAAACCAAGCATAAAAGAACATGGAACCAACCAGTACAATAGCTACATAAATATACTGAAAAAGACCAGGAATATTATACTCCTTAATGAAGCCTCCCGAAAATAGCATGATGGCCGTAAGCGCCGTAATAAGTAAAATCATACCGATTGCATAAATGATCATCGCACTCATAGGGGTATTCCGAAGGGTTTTACGGATAGTATCCCTGTGTTTAACAGCTCTTACAAGTAGGTAGGAAAACAAAATAAGTGATAAATAGTCATTAGCTGTAAAGATTACGAAGAATCCAAGTATTACGATCAACCAAGTGATCTTTTGATAATGTGTATCGATAAAATTCAGCATTAATAGACCCCCAATATGTGTATACTCTATATACGGAACATATAAGGGAAAGGTTTCCTTAATTCATAAAAGCGAAGGAGAGATTTTCATGGTAGAAAAAAGACCAATGAGCCATTCACGTACCATTCAATCCAAAATTGTCTTGCCGCCAGACACGAATCATTTACAAACAATTTTTGGCGGTCGTGTCCTGGCATACATAGATGAAATCGCAGCAATCGCAGCGATGAAGCATTCTCATTGTTCAGTTGTCACGGCATCTATCGATTCAGTCGATTTCCTGTCATCCGCACGCGTTGGTGACGTACTGGAACTTGAAGCAATCGTCACTTTTACCGGGCGCACTTCAATGGAAGTGTTCGTATCGGTCCATTCCATGAACCTTTTGACTGGAGTAACGAATCTGACGACTGAATCATTCCTTACAATGGTGGCCATGGATGAAAACAACAAACCCATTCCTGTACCCGGGGTATACCCGGAAACGGATGTGGAGAAGAGGTTGTATGAGACAGGTCCAGGACGCCAAGCCCATCGAAAATTACGGAGTGAGATGAAACACTGAATAAGTCTCAATACAATGGATAGAATCAGAAATCCCTCTAATACCGCTTCGACGCTTTGTGGATGCCTCCCGCGATAAGC